>JBLMXH010000180.1:0-2928 GCA_050257685.1 Nitrospirota bacterium | reverse complement strand
TTCCGCGGCCCCTGGTCGGTGGCAAAATACCACCCGAAGAGAACCAGCATGGCAAGGCCGATAAAAAATGTCAGCGCGGGGGTCATCGGATTTTAGATTTTCGCTCTTTAATCTTCGATTTGCTCATCAGTTTCATCCGTTCCTCGGTGCACCCCAGTTTGCCGGCAACAGCACCATCTTCGACAATTTACGCATCCTTCAGCACGTTGGTAACTGCCGATTTGTCGATCTCAATTTTTACGTTGTCAGCCACCTTTAGCAGAACCGTGTTCTCTTTCACATTTGCAATGAGACCGTGAATGCCAGCGTTGGTTACAACCCGGTCCCCACTTTTGAGGCTGGCGACGAGTTTTTGTTGCTGTTCCTGCCGTTTCTTCTGCGGCCGTATCATCACAAAATACATGATGATGAAAATGAAAATCAACGGTACGAAAAACGACCCCATGCCACCACCGGGCACGGGCGCAGGCGATCCGGTTTGAGCCTGAGCGAGAATTATGCTGAGCATATCGAGAATTGGAGAGCCGCACCTTAAGCACGAACGCGCCCGCTGCAATCGTTCTTTCGTGCCGTCCGTGTTTTCGCAGGAACTTGAATTTGGCGATTCTTTGCAGTTTGGATTTCACACGCTGTAGTCGGAATGTGTGATGGAGTCTGCCGCACCACTCGCGCTTCTGGACAAATAGGCGGTCGTCGGATTTATTTGAACCGGTGGACAGGCACATGGGGGTATAGCTCAGCTGGTAGAGCGTCTCGTTCGCAATGAGAAGGCCAGGGGTTCGAATCCCCTTACCTCCAGATCTTAGCAGCCCTGGTGATGCGTCCGTTAATGGCGCAGGCGGCCAGGCGATGCTCCTAACGGCTGCAAGTCAGTCGACCCAAAACGCGACGCTGGAATTGCGGTTCGCGGCACTGCGCCAAAGCGTTGTGAGGTCCAGATCTCGATCAGACGGATAAAAAAGTACGCAAATACGACAGGCCAAAGTACCAGAAGCGTAATGTCCCGGCCGAGGTTGAATGTAAGGCCAGCCCCGAGCATGAACAGCATCAGACGCGGAAGGGAACTTCTTTGTTGCCACCAACGGACAAGCAGACCGGTCCAAAGCGCCATGATGATCCCGGCTGCAATTGGCCCAAAGAATGGCCCAAAATTCAAAACCCCGCCGCCGATGACTCCGGTGGAGATCGTAGCGACTACACCAAGCTCAGAGTTTGCGTCTCCCAAGCCACGCCACTTTGCGTAGTCAATTCCAATCAATGGTTTCGAAGGCCAAACGACCCGCGGAATTACATTAAGTAACTCGTTCAAATATCTTCCTCCATACGACGGAGGCGCTGCGCCGGAGGCGAGGTAAGCGTCCGCATAGCAAAGCTCCTGAATCATGTTTAGTCCGCTCTGTCTCAAATCTTCATCGACAAGCTCGTACGGATGCTCCGCAGAGAGCAAATCTCGGAAACCCGTGCCTCGAAACGCAGTGACCAATTTGAAGCCCTGGTCCAAACAAATGAATGCGACACCCAACACCACGACTTTTACGACCAGCAATTGCCGGCCATAAAGCAGATAAGTAATGATAAAAGGCAGGATCGCCGCGAGGAAATGACTTCGCGCGCCTTCTAGCAGAAAGTATGGAAGTGAAATGACGAACATCGCTCCGGCCGCCAACCGCCAGAAAGCAGTGCGTTGGAAAAATATCAGGACACCGAGAAACGCCGTGACTGCGTTGAAAATGTAGCCTGCGGAGGCAACTAAAAATCCGGTCGCCGAAGTTTCTATTGCTCCACGGCCCCACATCGTCGCGCCTGCACGTGAATCGACGGGCAACAATGCGCCTACTACGTCACCCCCCATTCGGGTAATCCCAATCAACAACAAGAGCAACCAGATCACCCCCGTGGTGATCAGGATTTGCTCGGGCGAGAAATTTTGTATCGCGGATATTCCCGTACTTCGCCGCCGCACGATCCAGCGCACTGCCACCGGCATGAAAAAGCGAAAAGTAATCAGGAAAAGCAGTACCTGCCCGTAGCCCTGACTGATCAGAAATGGAGGGACATAGTCGTACTGCTCGGGGTTTAGAAAAGGATCGACGAAGTACCACGCGAACACCGTCACATAGACGGCGAGCGCTATGGAAAGGCTATTCCGGTTCAGCAGCTTGACGCAGCTCTCCACCGTCAGGCCAAGCAACGTCGCGGCAGCGAGATAAAATGTTAGTACGTTCGTAACCATAAACGACGGCGATGTCGCATAGTATAAAACACAAATTTCAAACTCAAAGGCATCCCTGGCTAGGGCGCCGAGCCAAGCTTTTGCAGCCGCTGAGAGAGCGCGTCGATTTTGAGTTCATCCGGTAGACGTGACTCGGCAGCAAACTGTTGCAGGCGGCTTGGATTGGCTATGCAGTCGCGAATCGCACTTACGATGCTCGCGGCATTCGGCTCCTCGAGAATCATGCCATTCCGCCCACTCTCAACCACTCCGCCGCAAAACCTCGACGATATGATCGGCAAACCATATGCTTGGGCTTCGAGCTGGGTAATCGCGAATCCATCGGAAAGCGTCGGAAGAATAAAGACGTCAGCGGCTCTGTAGTTTTCCGCAACCTGGTTACGCGTCACCGGCCCGAGCCACTTTACCCGCGCGTCTTTCGCTAATGTTTCCGCATTCGGGATCTGCACGGGTCCTACCATCCAAAATTCAACCGGCGCATCGCGCAAGATCTCGGCTGCCTCAAGTAATCTCGCTACACCCTTTCGCAAATTCACCTGTCCGAGGAAAAGCACGCGCATTGGCCGCTCTTGCGTGAATCGCGCAGGATATTGTCGCGGGCGCGTCGTTTCGGGGTGTCCGCGTTCGACACTCTGCGTCTCATAGGCCAGTGGAATCACTGTTGACTTGTCGCGCGGAACTCCGCTACGCACGAT
>JBLMXH010000179.1:0-43245 GCA_050257685.1 Nitrospirota bacterium | reverse complement strand
ACTTTAAAAATCTGATCCTTGCGGCGAAGCGATCGCAGTGCCGCGATCGTTGCCTTCACCACGTTAGCGTGATTGCTTGATCCCAGCGATTTCGCGAGCACGTCGCGAATACCGGCAGCTTCCGCAACCGCTCGCACGCCTCCGCCTGCGATGATGCCTGTCCCCGGCGATGCCGGACGCAACAGCACTCGCGCGCCGTCGAATTCGCCGACCACTTCGTGAGGGATCGTGTTCTCGTTTAGTGAAACTTTTTCCATTGCTTTGCGTGCCGCTTCCGAAGCCTTTCGAATAGCCTCGGAAACTTCGTTCGCTTTTCCAAATCCGTATCCTACCCGTCCATCGTGGTCGCCAGCAACGATAAGGGCGCTAAAGCTGAAACGCCTGCCACCCTTCACGACTTTCGCGCAGCGATTTATGAACACGACTTTCTCACTCGTGTCCCCCTTCGCCGTCGAAGTCCTATCTTGCCTGCGTGAGTCTGATCGCCTTCCTGAAAATGTTGGATTCATGAATTAAAATTTTAAACCGCCCGCGCGCGCTGCATCGGCGAGTGTCTTCATTTTTCCGTGGTAACGAAACCCGCCACGGTCAAAAACAACGCGGTCGAGCTTCTTTGCAAGCGAGCGTTCTGCAATTGCCTTGCCAACCAGTTCCGCCGCAGCCTGGTTTGCGCGCGCTTTACTTTCGCCAAGTATCGAATGTTCGGCAGTCGATGCAGCCGCGATTGTGTGTCCCATATCGTCGTCGATCACTTGCGCATAAATATGTTTCCCGGAAAAATGGACTGCCAGGCGCGGCCGTTGCGCAGTGCCTGCAACTTTTTTCCTGATCCTCCGATGAATGCGCCGTCGCGCTGCCTTACCAAATGTCGCCATGCTTATTGAACGGTCTTTCCTACCTTGCGACGAATCTGCTCGCCTGCATAGCGAACACCTTTGCCCTTGTAAGGTTCTGGCGGATAAAAACCTCGGATATCGGCTGCAACCTGGCCCACTAATTTTTTATCAACGCCCTCAATCGTGATCTTGGTGTTATCGGCCACGGTGATTTTGATCTCTTTCGGGATTGGAAATGCAACCGGATGCGAGAAGCCGAGGCTCAAGTTGAGGTTCGATCCCTGGACGGCCGCCCTGAACCCGACGCCTTCGATTTCCAGTCGCTTGGTGAACCCTTCGCTGACTCCCTGAACCATGTTGTGCACGAGACTGCGCGAAAGTCCGTGCAACGCTTTCGCGCTGCGCGTTTCCGCTTCCCGGAGAAGCGATACACGGTTGTCTTGCACGCTCGCTCTGATTTCGCGGGGAAGCGTCCACTGCAATTTTCCCTTCGGTCCTTCTACCGACACCTGTCCGCCGTCGCCGACGTTCACCTTAACCTTGTCGGGAATTTCGACTGCTTTATTTCCGATCCGTGACATGAGCTTTTGATTCGGTAAATCGTTACAACGTAATCGTCACCAGACGTAGGCCAGCAGTTCGCCGCCGAGCTTTTGTTTTCTCGCCTCGCGTCCCGATAAGATGCCTCGCGAAGTGGAAAGAATCGCCAGACCCATTCCACCAAGAACCCGCGGGATTTCATCCGCGCTGACATATCGGCGCAAACCCGGGCGGCTGACCCGTCGCAATCCCGCGATCGCGCTCGATCGGTCCACAAGTTTATTGGTGACCTTGATTCGCGGATGCGCGGCGCTTGTGTCGACCGAGTAATCCGAGATGTAGCCTTCCTCTTTCAAGATCCGTGCAAGTTCTGCTTTGATTTTCGAGTACGGAATGAGCACCTCCGATTGTTGCGCACGCGCGCCGTTGCGGACGCGTGCCAGAAAATCAGCAATAGGATCTGTAACAGTGCTCATACAAAAAATCAGCCGGCTTGCGCGGCGGGCTTCCTTGCCCGGTCGCTGAACGGCATCCCCATTTCGGTTAACAGCGATTTAGCTTCCTCGTCCGTTCGCGCCGTAGTGACGATAGTAACATCAAATCCGATGTTGCGCTTGATTTTGTCGAGTTCGACTTCGGGAAAAATCGACTGGTCCGAAACGCCGATTGTGTAATTGCCGTGCTTGTCGAAACACCGCGGTGATACACCGCGGAAATCGCGAATGCGCGGCAATGCAGCCTTGATGAAGCGCTCAAGAAATTCATACATATGGTCGCCGCGCAACGTGACCTTCGCGGCGATGGCCTGGTTTTTGCGCAATTTGAAATTGGAAATGCTTTTCTTCGCCAGCCTTTCCACGGGCCGCTGTCCGGTGATCAACGCGAGCTCCGCTTTGGCGTCTTCCAGCGCTTGCTTCACGTCGGAATGCGAGCCGACAGAAGTGTTAATCACGACCTTCTCGACCTTCGGGATCTGATGGACGTTTTTGTAGCCGTGGCGTTTCTGCAACGCTGGCATCACATTCTCTTTATAGTGACGACGAAATTCGTTCTCCATATTTCCGTACTATCCCTTTTTCGGAGCCGCCTCCGTACGCTCGGGATGCTTTCCTTTCTTGCTGCCCTTTTCTGATTTCGCACCCTTCTCTGATTTCTCCCGCTCGAGCAATCGCACATTGGAAATGTGAATGGGACCCTCGCGTTCGGCGATCTTCCCGCTCGGATTATCCTGCGATTTTCGCAGGTGCTTTTTGATGATGCGAACGCCTTCGACCAGTACACGTTGCTTTCCGGATAACACTGCGAGAATTCGTCCGGAAGAACCACGGAAGTTTCCGGAAATAACCTCGACATGATCGCCTTTTTTAACGTGATGTTTGATGCGGTTCATAAAACTTCCGGAGCGAGCGACACAATTTTCATGAAGTTCCGTTCGCGCAATTCGCGTGCGACCGGCCCGAAAATACGTGTGCCGCGGGGATTCAAATCCTTATCGATAATTACAATGGCATTGTTATCAAAGCGCAGTAGCGAACCGTCTTCGCGCCGGATTGGCTGTTTCGTGCGAACCAGGACCGCACGAACGACTTCGCCCTTTTTCACAGTGCCCGTTGGGCTGGCTTCCTTCACGTTCGCAGTGATCACATCGCCGATCCCGGCGTAGTGCGTTTGCTTGCCGATTACGCCAATCATCGTCGCCATCCGCGCGCCGGTATTGTCAGCCACATCCAGTCTGGATCGAATTTGCACCATCCTGATTTTCTTCCGCTTTCTGTTACTCTACTTCTGAACGACTTCGACGAGTCGCCACCGCTTCAGTTTACTCAGCGGGCGCGTTTCCATGATGCGAACCGTGTCGCCGGGCTTCGCCTGGTTCTGTTCGTCGTGCGCATAAAATTTCTTCATCTGTTTAACGATCTTTCCAAATTTCGGGTGCGGGACACGCGTGACTGTCCGCACGATGATGGTCTTGTTCATGCGGCTGGAAACCACCTCGCCTGTGCGCGTCTTGCGCGCGGAACGACTCGTTGTCTCAGTCTGCGCCGATTTTGGTGCTGTAGATTCTTCCTCTGCCATGATCTATTTTCCCTCGGTTTTTTTCGCGCGATGGGATAACTCGGTTTCGATTCTGGCGACGTCGCGTCGCAATAACCGCAGTCTGCTGGGCTGCTCGAGTTGACCGCTCTGCTGCTGAAGATGCAGATGCAGACTTTCCTGACGCAGATCGCGTCGCTTGGTCAGCAACTCGTCCATGGCCAGCTCGCTGAGTTCTTTCATTTTCATATTAGGCAGCCCTCACGCGATGGCGTGAGAGAAACTTGGTACGCACAGGTAGTTTGTCGGCAGCGAGGCGCAGAGATTCGCGCGCAACCGATTCCGGCACGCCATCGAGCTCAAACAAAATGTTGCCCGGCCGTACGGTGGCAACCCAAAACATGGGCTGGCCTTTACCCTTACCCATACGCGTTTCCGGTGGACGCGCCGACACTGGCTTGTCTGGAAAAACACGGATCCACAATTTTCCTTTCCGCTTCATGTTGCGCGTGAGCGCAACGCGGGCCGCCTCCAGTTGAGTGTTGGTGATCCACGCGCGGTCCAGCGTCTGCAAACCGAACTCGCCAAAATCGATGGTGAGATTGCGCGAAGCAGTCCCCTTTCGGCTCCCACGCTGGGCCTTCCGATACTTCACACGTAATGGCATCATTGGCATAAAGATTCCTCCTAAACTGCGGCCGGCTCGGGCGGGGGCGGTGGCGGCGCAGCGGGTGCAGCAGGAGCTTCCGCGGGCCGCTCTTCTTTTCTACAAATCCAACATTTCACGCCGATTTTGCCGTAAACCGTATTGGCCTCAGCAAACCCGTAATCAATCGGTGTGCGCAAAGTGTGCAGTGGAATTTTTCCTTCGCGATACCATTCCGAGCGCGAAATCTCAGCCCCGTTCAGTCGACCGGAGCAACGGAGCTTGATTCCCTCGGCACCAAAATCCATTGCCGTTTGCACGGCTTTCTTCATCGCGCGTCGATAAGCGATACGGCGTTCAATTTGCAGCGAGACATTTTCAGCAACCAACTGCGCATCGAGTTCCGGCGTTTTGATCTCCTGGATATCAATCTTCACCTGTTTGCCATCGGCCATCTTGGAAATCTCTTCGGTCATCTTTTCGATTTCCGCGCCCTTGCGTCCGATCACAATTCCAGGACGCGCCGTGTGAATGGTCACGCGAATGGAGTTCCACGCCCGCTCGATCACAATTTTTGCCACTGCCGCGAACTGCAGCTTTTTCTTTACGTATTCGCGAATCTTCAGGTCGTTGTGCAAGAACGCGGGGAATTCCTGCGGCGACGCGTACCAGCGCGAGCGCCAGTCGCGATTCACGTTCAGCCGGAAACCAATTGGATTAACTTTTTGTCCCATAACTTATTTTGATTGTTTTTTGGGGTTCGGAGCCCGCTTCCGTTTCGTCGACTTTTGGTCCGGCACGGTCGCTGCACCTTGCGCTGCTTCGCCCGCACTCTCCTTCTTTGCAGTTTTCTTTTCCGCTTTTTGTTTCGCTTTTCGTGTTTCCCGCGTCTCAATAGCGATCTCATCCGAAAGCACGATCCGAATGTGACTCGTGCGCTTGAGAATCCGACTGGCGCTCCCGCGAGCACGCGCCATAATCCGCTTCAGCGTCGGTCCTTCGCCGACAGTCGCTTCTTTCACCACCAAACCATCAGGTTTGAGATTCGCGTTGTTTTCTGCGTTGGCGATCGCGCTCTTCAGTGTTTTGCCGATCAGAAAGGCCGCTTTCTTTGGAGTGAACGCAAGCAAATCGAGCGCTGCCGAAACCGGCAGACCCTGGATCTCACGCGTGACTTCGCGCACCTTGAAGGGCGAAATCCGCGCATATCTATATGTCGATTTAACTTCCATTGCTTCGCAGCGTTAAATGGTTAAAAGAGTTACAACGTAAATAGGAACGACCTCTTTAGGCCGTTTCAACTTTGTAACTCTTTTAACTCTTTAACTCTCTTCATTTCAAACTCACATCGGGTTGCGCATCCACCTGGAGACGGTCACCCACTTTAATTCTCTCCTTCTTCGAATCCATTTCCTGAACCACCGCCCCGCAGATTTTCTGCCGCACATCGACCACCCGCAGCGACGCAATTTTTCGATCGTCGCGCATCACTCGCATCGGCATCCCAATCTTGACTCCTTGTTTTTCGCCAAGATTGCCGACAACAAACGACCACTCCTCCTTTACACTGATCACGCTGCCGTCCATCAAACCCGGGTCCGGCGCATCCGGCGGATTAGTCGATTTCGTGACCAACTCGTTGGTGCTGCGTAATTGGGTTTCAACATCCATGCGCGCCTGCGCGTCATCGCCTTGCGACGTTTTAATGTAGTGCAAGATCGCTTCATTCAGCCGCAGCATCTGATCGCGATACTCATCGCGCGTTTTCCGCGCCAGTTGAAGATCGCTCACAGCCGCCAGCAAACGCTGCTCCAATTTCGCCCGGTCCTTACTGGCCGACGCGAGACCCAGCGCTTCCATTCGCAATTGGAGATCGGAAGCCTTGCGGCGCAACTCTTCCGCCTCCGCATTCGATCCAGCCAGGCTACTCGTCAATGCCTTCACAGATTCCTCGGCAACGGACAATTGCCTTCGCAATTCCTCATTTTCCGCTGTCGCAGACTCCGTCCTCGCGGACCGCGTTACGCTTTCATTTTTGGATTCTGACAAAGAACTGTTTCCCTGCGCCTGCGCGCTAAACCCGATTGCAAATTGCAAATTTAAAATTGCAACTTGCACAATCGCGCGACGCAGTCGCCCGCTGCAAATCTGCAATCTACAATCTACAATCTGCAATTATTTGGTCACCTTCGCCGTATGCGAACCGTGTTTTCTAAACACGCGTGTAGGCGAAAATTCGCCGAGCTTGTGACCTACCATATTCTCGGTGACAAAAACGGAATTGAACGTTTTCCCGTTATGCACCAAAAACGTGTGGCCGACAAAGTCCGGCGTCACCATCGAGCGCCGCGACCAGGTCTTGATCGGTTTCTTAACGCCCGACGTGTTCATCTTGTCGATCTTTTCAAGAAGATACGACTCGACGAAGGGTCCTTTCTTTAACGATCTAGCCATAAATTGTCAAATTTTCCTGTCATTCCGAGCAAAGTCGAGGGATCCCGTGGCGTTGCCGTTTAGTACCATCGCGGGATGCTTCGACTCCGCTACGCTTCGCTCAGAATGACCAGTAATTAGCTTTTCTTCTTCGCTCGTTTCCTTTCCAAAATGAATCGATCACTCTGTTTATGTTTGGCACGCGTCTTAAAGCCTTTAGCTAACTGTCCCCATGGGCTGACCGGGTGATGGCGACCGCCGCCGCCTTTTGATTTCCCCTGGCCGCCTCCCATCGGATGATCAATCGGGTTCATCACCATTCCGCGCACATGTGGTCGTCGTCCCCGCCAGCGGGTGCGTCCTGCCTTGCCGCTCGAAACGTTCATGTGGTCGACGTTGCTAACCTGGCCGATTGTCGCAAAGCAGTTCTCGTGAAGGCGGCGAATTTCGCCGGAAGGCATTTTCACCAGCGCGTATCCGGCTTCGAGAGCAGTAAGCGTCGCCTGTTGCCCGGCACTGCGCGCGACTTGCCCGCCGCGGCCAGGAGTCAATTCTATGTTGTGAATGTTCGTGCCTAAAGGAATTCCGCGGAGCGGCAGCGAATTTCCTAAATCAGGCGCGGCATCATTTCCTGCATTAACAGTCGTTCCGACTTTAAGTCCACTCGGCGCGAGAATGTAACTGAGTTCGCCATCGGCATATTTGATGAGAGCAATGCGCGCCGAGCGATTCGGGTCGTACTCAATTCCGATTACTTCGGCTGCGATACCATGCTTGCGCCGTTTAAAATCGACTTTCCGATATTTCTGTTTGTGACCGCCGCCGATATGTCGCGACGTCAGCCGACCGTAGTTATTGCGTCCACCGCTCTTCTTCTTCGGCTCGAGAAGACTCTTTTCAGGACGCCACTTGGTAATTGAATCGAATCCAGGCAGTGACTTGAAACGCTGAGTCGGCGTGAGTGGGCGGAATTCCTTGAGTGCCATAACTGTTAAGAATTGGAAATTCGAAATCCGAAACCCGAAACAAATTGTGAACTCGCCGCGGTGTTGAGCACGCTTTGTTTTGGATTTTTAAGTTTCTTCATTCGTTTCGTTTCGAGTTTTGATATTCGGATTTCGAGTTTCTCATCGTTAGATGAGATCGATCTTGTCGCCCTCCTTTAATGTCACTATCGCTTTCTTCCACCGCGGACGACGCCCAAGAGGCCCGCGCAGGCGTTTTTCTTTGCCAGCGTAATTACACGTGTTCACATCGACGACTGTCTTCTGAAACAGCTGTTCGATTGCGTTCTTGATCTGAATCTTGTTCGCCTTTGGGCTGACGCGAAAGACATATTTGTTCTGCTTCTCGCTCATCAGCGTAGACTTTTCCGTCAACGAACCGGTTTTAATGATGTCGTGTGGTTCGTTCATTTTATCGGGCCGCCTGCGGCGAAGGCGGGCGCGTTCTTTCCGCCAATTTTTCCAATGCCTTCTCGGTAACGAGAATCTTTTGGAACGCGAGCAACTGCTCCGTGTTCACATCCGAAGCAGTGGCTAATCTCACCGGCTTCACGTTGCGGCCGGACTTGTAGGTTTTCTCATCGAACGAATCGGAAATGATGAGCACTTTGTTGGCGTCGGTTTGCTTCCTGAGCAGATCGACGAAGGCTTTTGTCTTAAGTTCCGACACAACGAATTTGTCGATGGTCAAAACATCCCCGGCATTGATGCGTTCGCTCAGGGCTTTTCGAAACGCCAGTCGACGAACGGACTTTCCAACTTTCTTCGAATAATCACGCGGCTTCGGGCCAAACACCACGCCACCGCCCCGCCAAATCGGGGACGATTTGTAACCAGCCCGGGCGCGACCAGTCCCTTTTTGACGCCACGGTTTTGCGCCGGACAAATCTACTTCGGCTTTGGTTTTCGTGTTGGCAGAGCCGGAACGCCGGGCCGCGCGCATGGCCACGACGACGTCGTGCACAGCCTGCGTACCGCGGCCATCCTCGACGATGTCGAGCTTCGCTTCTTTCGCCGCGGCTTTAGTTAAAACTTTCGCGCTCATCTGTGCTGCGCCATTTCACGTAGAGTCTTCGGCTTCTTCGCCTTCTCTTCTTCCTCATGCTTTCGGTGCTCAGCATGTAGCGCGAGCAGGCGTTCGGGATGTTTGACGGCCGGCCGCACGATTACATAACTGCCGTTTGCACCAGGAACTGCGCCGCTTATCAAAATAACTTTTTCCGCTTCGCGCACTTGCATCACTTGAAGATTTTGGACCGTCACCCGGCGATCGCCCATATGGCCGGGCATGCCTTGGTTTTTCCAAATGCGTCCCGGTGTAGAGCGATTGCCGACTGCGCCGATGCGCCGGTGCATTTTCGAACCGTGCGCTGCGCCTTGCCCGGCAAAGTTGTGCTTCTTCATCACGCCCTGAAATCCTTTGCCTTTGGAGCGGCCGATCACATCAACGAAGTCGCCTGGCTGAAATTGCGTAACGCTCAAGTTGACCTCGCCCTCGGCAAGATCGTTTTTCAGGCGAAATTCGCGCACAAACCGCTGCGGTTCAGTTCCGGCCTTCTTGAATTCACCGATCAGCGCGCTCGACACGCGCGATTCTTTTTGCACCCCGAACCCGACTTGCACCGCCGAATAACCTTCGTTGTCCTCGGTCAAACGGCGCAGCAAAACATTGTCACCGGACGCGATCACGGTTACCGGACACAGCCGCCCCTTCGCGTCGTACAGGCTGGTCATACCAATTTTTTGTCCTAGAAGTCCGATGCTCATGACTTTGCAATCGCAAATGTTTCAGAAGCGCCTCCGCTTAAATTTTAATTGTAATGTCAACGCCCGCGGGCAGGTTTAGTTTCTTCAATTCGTCCACTGTCTTTGCGGTCGGCTCAATGATGTCGAGCAACCGTTTGTGAGTGCGAATTTCAAATTGTTCCATCGATTTTTTGTCCACGTGAGGGGAACGATTCACCGTAAACTTTTCAATCAACGTCGGCAGCGGAATCGGCCCGGCCACACGCGCGCCCGTTCGCTTGGCAGTATCGACGATCTCCATGGCGGATTGGTCCAGCATGCGATGATCGAACGCTTTCAGGCGAATGCGGATGCGCTGGCCATTGCTCATTTCGCCTCCTTTTGATCAAGAATCGCAGCGACCAAATTCGCCGGAACCGGCTCGAAGTGGGATGGCTCCATCGAATAGCTCGAGCGGCCTTTCGACAAGGACCGGATCGCCGTTGCGTATCCGAATAATTCCGCAAGCGGCACCATCGCGTGAATCATCACCAGGTTGCCGCGTGTCTCGATGCTGCTGATCGCACCGCGTCGCCGGCTCAAGTCGCCGCAAATATCACCCTGATATTCTTCCGGCGTGATGTTCTCAACCTTCATGATCGGCTCCAGTAGGATTGGTTTGCCCTGCCTGAAGCCATCTTTCATCGCGAAAATCGACGCCATCTTAAATGCGAGCTCACTGGAATCGACTTCGTGGAACGAACCGTAAACGATGTCCACTTCCACATCGACAACGGGGTAACCGCCCAGCACTCCATTAAGAACCGCTTCTTCAATACCCTTTTTCACCGCCGGGATGTATTCCCTCGGAATGATGCCGCCCACGATCTTATTCTCGACAGTGAGACCTTTGCCGCGCTCCGCGGGGCGCACGTCCACTTCCACGTGCCCGTACTGACCGCGGCCGCCTGACTGTTTGATCAGCTTGCCCACGCCGTGAGCGGAGCTGGTGATGGTTTCACGATACGCGATCTGCGGTTTGCCAGCGTTCGCGTCCACTTTGAATTCGCGGAACATTCGGTCGCGAATGATTTCCAGGTGCAACTCGCCCATTCCGGCAATGATGGTCTGGCCTGTGTCTTCGTGCGTGTAGACGCGAAAAGTGGGATCTTCTTCCGCGAGACGTTGCAGCGCGGTCGCCATTTTTTCCTGGTCCAGCTTCGTTTTTGGCTCAATCGCCATTGAAATAACCGGATCGGGGAAAGATGGCGGTTCGAGAAGAATCGGATGATCCTCGTCGCATAGCGTGTCGCCAGTCGTAATATTTTTAATTCCGACAATGGCGGCGATATCGCCCGAGTAACACGTCTCGATGTCTTCGCGTTTGTCTGCCTGGATCTGAATTAAACGCGAAATCCGCTCACGTTTGTTCGTGCGCGGATTATAAACCGTGTCGCCTTTGCTGAGCGTGCCGGAGTAAACCCGGAAGAATACGAGTTTTCCGACAAATGGATCGCTCCAGAGCTTGAACGCGATCGAACAGAACTGCCCGTTGTCATCGGTTATCGCTTCCATTGGCTCGCCTGTATCGGGGTTCTGGCCTTGGGCCGGCGGAATGTCCAACGGGCTTGGCAGGTAATCGACAACCGCGTCGACCAAATATTGAATGCCAATGTTTTTCAGCGCGGAGCCGCCGATAACCGGAACAAATTTGTTCGCGATCGTTTGTCTGCGAATCGCCGCTTTCAGTAATTCCGGAGTTACCGGCTGTTCGTGAATGACGACTTCGGCCAATTCGTCATCGAGATTGGAAACTTGCTCGACCAGCTCTTTGTAAGCTTTTTCCACTGCATCGGCATGCTCTTTCGGTAAATCCGTCACTTCGTAGGTCGATCCCAGCTGATCGTTCTCCGAATAAATGATTGCCTTCTTATTAATGACATCGAGTTGGCCGCGCAGCTGATCTTCCTTCCCCAGCGGCAACAAAACCGGCCATGCGTTCGCGCCGAGTTTTTTGTGAATGCTGTCAACCGACATTTCGAAATCTGCGCCGACGCGATCCATTTTGTTGATGAAAGCCAAACGCGGGACGTTGTACTTGGTGGCCTGTCGCCAAACCGTCTCGGATTGCGGCTGCACACCGGCCACACCGTCAAAAACTGCGATCGCGCCATCGAGCACGCGGAGTGAACGCTCAACCTCCGCGGTGAAATCGACGTGGCCGGGGGTATCGATAATATTGATACGCTCCTTGATTCCCTCGAACATCTTATAAACGCCTTCTTCCTTGCGCTGCGACCAGGTGCAGGTTGTCGCGGCCGATGTAATCGTGATCCCACGCTCGCGCTCCTGCTCCATCCAGTCGGTCACCGTGGTGCCCTCGTGCACCTCGCCCATCTTGTGAATCATGCCGGTGTAAAACAACACGCGCTCGGTAATCGTTGTTTTGCCTGCATCGATATGCGCTGCAATGCCGATGTTCCGCGTTCGTTCCAGCGGAAACTTCCGGTCGGGCGAGTTTGGATTTTCCGCCGCGGTCTTCTTCTGCTCCATTGTCGCCGTCGCCATACTTGTCACCACCTGAAGTGCGCAAAGGCCCTGTTTGCCTGCGCCATCTTATGTGTGTCGTCGCGTTTTTTGATCGCGTTCCCCTGGCCAGCCGCCGCGTCTTTGAGTTCTTGCGCCAGAGCATCAGCCAACTTTAGGCCTTTGCGGCCGTCAGCAAATCTCACGATCCAGCGCATGGCTAGTGAGATTTGCCGCGCAGGCGCCACTTCCATCGGCACCTGGTAGGTCGCGCCGCCAACCCGCCGGGAACGCACCTCAAGCCGCGGACGAACGTTCTCGACTGCTTTGTTTACAATCTCCAGCGGATCGACAGAATCAGAGCCTTCTCGCGACTTATCGATCGCTGTGTACACGACGCGTTCGGCAAGAGATCTTTTGCCTCGCTTCATAACGGTCGTGATAAGACGGGCTACTGCCGGACTCCCGTATCGGGAATCGACGTGCTCCTCTTTTTTGTGAACTCTCCTCCGCCGCGACATTGTCGATCGTTAGTTTCAAACTTGATTATTTTATTTGGCCTCTGCCGACGCTGCTTTCGCCGCGCCGCCTCCACCGGCTGCCCCGCCTTTCGGTCGCTTCGCTCCGTATTTGGAGCGACCGCGCCGCCGCCCATCAACACCAAGCGCGTCAAGCGTTCCGCGCACAATGTGATAACGCACGCCAGGCAAATCCTTCACTCGTCCGCCGCGCACGAGCACGATCGAGTGCTCCTGCAAATTATGCCCCTCGCCCGGAATGTAGGCAATCACTTCCTGGCCATTCGTCAACCGCACTTTCGCCACTTTGCGCAGCGCAGAGTTTGGCTTCTTCGGCGTGCGCGTCATCACCTGCACACAGACGCCGCGCCGCTGCGGACAGCTTGCGAGCGCCGGTGATTTCGATTTCACCGACACCTTTCGACGTCCTTTGCGAATCAACTGATTGATCGTTGGCATTTTTCAAAACCTAAAAGTAAAGCGCCGCCAAAGGTCGTTACCTCGGGCGACAAAAAAACCCGCTTCAGGCCGCGCAACAAATTCCACTCACGCTCCTGATGCGGTGAGCCGCGAATATAGGGGGAAAATCGTGGGTCGCAAAGAATATTTTGACCTCTGAATTTGTCTTGTCGCGCGATTGTGCGGAATCTCTCCCCGAATGCAAAACAGATTCGAATTGGTCTCTCGGGATCGAGAATCAACAGCGCGGCGCGGACGCTTAATCACAACGCATGGAATCATTGATACGCCTGCGTTCATGCCGATCGGCACACAAGGTTCCGTGAAGGGCGTAAGCCCGCGGGAACTCCGTGAATTGCATGCCCAAATTATTCTGGGAAACACCTATCACCTGTTCGTTAGGCCGGGACTTGACGTCATCAAACATTTTGGTGGCCTGCATGGTTTCATGAGTTGGGATGGGCCAATTCTCACCGACAGCGGCGGGTTCCAGATTTTCTCACTCGTGAAGTTGCGCAAAATCACCGAGGAGGGCGTCCAATTTCAAAATCATATCGACGGCGGCCGAGCGTTCATTTCTCCAGAGATCGCAATGGAAATTCAAGCCGCGCTCGGCAGCGATATCGCGATGGTCCTCGATGAATGCATCCCTTACCCATGCGAGTACGAGTACGCCGCGAAAAGCGCCGAGTTGACGACACGCTGGGCGAAAAGATGCCAGCGATGGAGAAAAGAAAACGCCCAACGCTCAACGCTCAACGCTCAACATCGAACTGGAGAAGCAATCGCCTCTCAACGCTCAACCACCAACTCTCAACTTGTGTTCGGCATTGTGCAGGGAGGAACATTCGAAAATCTGCGGCGCGAATCGGCGCAGGCCATCGTGGACATCGATTTCGATGGTTACGCGGTCGGCGGCGTGAGCGTGGGCGAACCGGAGGAGGAAATGATGCGTGCCGTTGAATCGGCAGAACCGTTCCTGCCAAGGGACAAGCCACGTTACGCGATGGGACTCGGCACGCCTCCACAAATCCTGCAAATGATCGCACGCGGGATGGATATGTTCGATTGCGTGTTACCGACGCGCCTCGCTCGAAACGGCACCGCATTCACAGCCGCGGGCACGCTCAATTTAAAGAACGCGGAGTTCGCCCTCGATAAAAAGCCGATCGAAGAAGACTGCGTTTGTCCAGCCTGCCGGGAATTCACGCGCGGCTACATTCGTCACCTTATCAAGGCGGAAGAAATTCTCGGGCTTCGCCTGATCACGCTGCACAATCTGCATTTTTATTTGAACCTGATGAGCCGGGCGCGTATCGCAATTGAAGGCGGCGCATTTGATCAGTTTCGCAAAGAGTTCGTAGCAGGATACAAACCGCGAAATGTAGTCGGTACAAATGATGCAGCTTGAGAAACGGGTAAGACGGCCGTAATGCCTGACAATCCAGGCAAAGTTATGAAAACCCCACCCAAATACCTCGCGGCCGCGCTAATGCTTTGTATCTGCACACTGTTCAGCGATTACGCAATCTCCCAGGCAACAAGTTCACCTTCGGCATCCGAGACCCCGACCCCGAATGGTTCCCGCGCCAGGCACAGACCAAAAGGTATGCTCGTGCCGTATCATGGAGTCATCTCCGCGGTGGACAAAAACGCAAAGACATTCACGATTGAAGGCCGAAGTAAATCGCGCGTTCTGAAAATCATTGAGGGCACACCGATAACGAAAAACGGGGAAACCGCGACGATCGACGACATCAACAAGGACGACGAGGTAAGCGGCTCGTATTTGAAGGACGCCGATGGAACGCTTCTGGCCAGAACGGTCAAAATCGGTCCCATCAAACACAGGGGAAACCCTACGCCAACGGCGTCGCCGAGGCGATAAGCCGATCATTTTTTCGTTCGCGTCTGCAGACCGCTCACGCGTTACTTCGGAAATGTCTCGTTCACAATCCACATAGACGCGCTCTGACATATTTCGCGAAGCTTTGGAAGTGCGACGCGTCCCCACGTCGCTTTTCACAGGTCGCACTCGCAATCCAAAAGCGGTGCCAGGACTCACCGCACTCGAAAAGCGCTGCGCGCAACAGAACATCAAATTCTAAATGACTAGGCGATAAGCAAAGATCGGCGCTACAGAGCGCCGCTACAGATAAGAGCTTCACCGCTGTAGCGACGGTCTCCGACCGCCGATTCTATTCGCCAGCAGCTTTCACAGCCGCCCGCAAATCGGCAACAAAATGCTTGTATTCGCGTTGGCGCGATTCCTCGTCGGGCTGGCGGAGGAGCGATGATGGATGGACAGTCGCGAGCACCCTTGGCGCAAGCTTCGAGGATAACACCTTTCCACGTTCCCGGGTGACTCGGAATCCCGGGCCGAAAATGGCTTGCGCCGCTGTGGCACCCATTGCCACAACGAGGTTCGGCCTAACGATTCGCAGTTCCGCTTCCAGCCACGGACGACACGCTGCGATTTCGCGCGAATTAGGCTTTTGATGAATCCGCCGCTTCCCGCGAGGCTCCCATTTGAAGTGTTTCACGGCGTTCGTCACGTAAACCTGCAACCGATCGATTCCAGCTTCCTCGAGCGCGCGGTCCATGATTTTCCCTGCTGGACCAACGAACGGTTTGCCAGCGACATCTTCGTAGTCACCGGGCTGTTCGCCGACAAGCATCATTGCTGCGCGTTTCGGTCCTTCGCCAAAAACCGTTTGAGTCCCTCGTTTATACAAATGGCATGCTGTGCAATCAGCTGCTGCTTCGCGAACCGTAGCCAGACTTGATGCATCGGGTGGCTGCGCCGGTCGCGCGTATTCTTCTTCATGCGTTCGCATCGTCTAAATAAGAATCGCATCTCGCGCCGTGCTCGTATTCCTCTCACGCTCTTATGCAAGTCACAGGGCATGCTCACAAACTGTGAAAAATTGCTTGTCTCAGTAACACCGGACTTCAGTCCGGTGCCACAAGCGCCGAATCCCGAAGCCGTTTAAACGGCTTAAAACGTCCTGTGTCGATGCACCGGCCTGAAGGCCGGTGTTACCGATAATGGCGCACCTCGATATGCTTGAAACCGGCCGGCTCATCCTCCGTTCTTTCCGCGACGAAGATGGCGATGCAATGGCGCGAATCCCGATTTCATGCGTCTCTCGTTAGGCGTTTACACCGAACGCAAGCAAATCGCACCACGCGCGCGTATCGCATTTCACGGCTCCCATGGTGGAACGCGTTGTTCTCAACGCCTTGGCAAAAATGCTTCGCCACAGTTCTGCGCCTGCGGCGATTGACATCGTCTTCAGAGAAGCCGATCCACCTTGTCACAGAATTGTAGGGCGTCTGCGTCGGACGCCATTAAGAGGCGTTTCATAGAAACGCCCTACAAAATTAAATGTTGGCAGTTCATGGAATTACAAACACCGCGCCTCATTCTGCGCTCCTTCCGCGACGAAGATGTCGATGCAATGGCGAAATTATTCGCGAATCCCGATTTCATGCGTTTCTCGTTAGGCGTTTACACCGAACGCAAACAGACTGTTGCTTTCATCGAGAAAGTGAGGGGCTGGGATCGCGCCGGGATTCCGTCGACGTTTGCTGTGACGCTACGTGGCGCGGAGACGACCATCGGCTACTGCGGTTGTCACCATCATCCCGAAGTGCCGGGAGAGGTCGAGATCGGGTATCGACTGCACCCTGATTACTGGAATCGCGGCTTTATCACTGAAGCAGCGCGCGCTGTGCGCGATCATGCCTTCGCAGATTTAAAACTGCCACGGGTGATCTCGCTGATTCACCCGGAAAACATCCCGTCACGTCGCGTGGCGGAAAAAAATGGAATGAAAGTCGAAAAGGAAATTACTTTTCGGGGGTTTCCGACGCAGGTGTATGCGATAACTCGCGAACAGTGGCTGGCGAGCCGTGACGTTTCATGAATTCGCGCGCCAACGCCCGATACGCCTTCGCCGCAGGTCCGCTCGAAGCATATTCCAGAATCGATTTCCCAAAGCTGGGTGCCTCGCTCAACCGAACGCTCCTCGGGATGACAGTCTCATATACACGTTCGCCGAAATGTTTTCGCACGTCGGCAACCACCTGTTGGCTAAGGTTTGTGCGCGAATCGAACATCGTCATAACGATCCCGCCCAGCTGGAGATGCTCGTTCACGCCGGAATCGAGTACTTGCTCGATCAGCCGCACAATTTTAACCAGACCCTCAAGCGCGAAATATTCGCATTGGATCGGAGTCAACAGCTCGTCAGCAGCGGCGAGCGCATTGCTCATCAAAATTCCAAGCGACGGCGGACAATCCAGAAAAACGAAATCGAACGTCTGATCGGTATGCAGCGGCTTGAGGGTTTCCGCCAGGCGTGTGAGATGATTTGGCATCCGCGCGATTTCCACCTCGGCGCCAGCCATATCGAGATCGGCGGGAACGATGAACAGTCCTTCGCGACGGGTCGGCAAAATCTTTTCAGTAATTGAAGCCTCACCGAGCAACGGCTCGTACAGACTTATGTCTTCAACTTCCTGTAAACCAAACGAACTGGTTGCGTTTGCCTGGGGATCGAGATCGACAACCAAAATCCGTTTGCCCGACTCCGCCAATGCAGCGCCGAGATTCACGGCCGTGGTCGTTTTGCCAACCCCGCCTTTTTGATTAGCAATCGCGATGATTTTCATCTCCGGGGAGCGCACGCGGCTCGCGTGCCGGTTTCGTCGGCGCGCCGAAAACTTCTGAGCACCATATTCAATGAATTTGGAATAAAAATTGTGTGATGGCGGGGTCGCCATCGCCAGCACGCCAGGCGCGTGCGCTCCCCGGAATTAGCAATCGCTTCGAGTCTTATCATTGCGCCAGTTCTCCGGATGATGATGTTGCTGGTCGAAGCAAACGGAAACTAAATTTTTCATTTCAGGTTTGGAGTTTCAATAGTAGCGGTTTAACGGTCACAGAGCGGTGAAAACTTCTCCAGCAACAATTGAATCGGCGACGCATCCGAAAAGCTTCGAAACCGAAGAGCCACTCGTCCTGCGAACAAAGGACGCGCGCGGCGTGTTCACCCTGACGCTAAACCGCCCGCAGGCCTTCAACGCTCTATCGAAAGCGATGCTGTCGCACCTGCAGCGCGAGCTCGACGCGATCGGGTCCGACGAATCCGCGCGTGTCGTTATTATTGCTGCGGAAGGCAAAGCTTTTTGCGCGGGTCATGATCTGAAAGAGATGCGGGCCGAACCATCAGCGGAGTATTACGAGCGACTTTTCGCTCAATGCTCAGCCATGATGCTCACGATCCAGCGATTGCCAGTGCCGGTAATTGCGCGCGTCCAGGGAATCGCAACAGCCGCAGGTTGTCAATTGGTGGCCATGTGCGATCTCGCTGTCGCATCGAGTACCGCCCGATTCGCCGTGAGCGGGGTAAATGTGGGCCTTTTCTGTTCGACACCCGGCGTGGCGCTGTCACGTAATGTTTTGCGCAAACAGGCGTTCGAAATGCTGGTCACGGGAGAATTCATCAGTGCGCAAGAGGCTCAAGCGCGTGGCTTGATCAACCGTGTCGCGGAACCTGAACAACTCGACTCGGAACTTGCGAAGCTGGTCGAGGCAATCATCAGCAAACCACGAATCGCCATCGCATTGGGAAAAGAATTTTTCTACCGGCAGGCCGAGCTTGGTATCGCGGCCGCATACGATGCGGCGAATCAAACCATGGCGTGCAACATGATGGACGAAGCAGCGCTTGAAGGCGTACAAGCGTTCATTGAAAAACGCCGGCCTCACTGGAAATGAATGTGCATCAGCAATTCCGGGGAGCGCACGCGGCCCGCGTGCTGGTTTCGCCGTCCCGCCGAAACGGTCTTCGTTCCGACGCCACGCTTAAGCAAGAAGTAGAGATCAAAACAAAAGTTCGCGATCGCGAGGACGCGCTCGCCAACACGCGAGCCGCGTGTGCTCCCCGGAACACCTGATGCATCACTCGACAAATTTAACGCTTAGAGACATAGCGACTGACGCCGGCGGTGAATTAGTCGGCGACCCGACATTACAGATTACCGGCGCTGCATCGCTCAGCGAAGCAGAGCAGGGAAACATCAGCTTCTTCACAGATCGAAAATACATCGTCCTGCTGCGCAAGACCCGCGCATCGGCGATTTTTGTTCCGCCAGATTTTGCCGAGCCGATCACCGCCGCGCAGATTCGCGTCTCCAATCCGACAAAGGCATTTGAACGGGTGCTGCTCAAATTCGCGCCGGAGCCGATCACGTTTGCGCCTGGTATTCATCCGAGCGCAGTCGTCGATGCAAGTGCTGAGCTCGGGAAGCGCGTTTCGATTCAGCCGCTGGCAGTGATCGACGCCGGAACAAGAATCGGCGACGACACGATCATCGGCGCGGGGAGCTACGTTGGTCACGAGACGGTGATCGGGTCCGGGTGTCACATCTATCCGAACGTGACAATTCGTGAGCGAAGTCGGATCGGCTCACGCGTAATCATTCATGGCGGCGCAGTTATTGGAGCTGACGGCTTTGGTTTCGAAATGGTCGACGGCCGCCATCAGAAAATTCAGCAGCTTGGGATTGTCCAAATTGACGATGATGTCGAGATCGGGGCGAACACGACTGTCGATCGTGCGCGGTTCGGGCGGACATGGATCCAGCAAGGGGTGAAGATTGATAACCTGGTACAGATCGCGCATAACGTCGTGATCGGGAAAAATTCGGTGATCGTCGCGCAGACTGGGATCTCCGGTAGCACGCGCGTTGGCGAACGCGTTACAATGGCGGGACAAGTCGGTATAGTCGGTCACGTTGAAATTGGCGACGGCACAATCATCGCCGCGCAAAGCGGAGTCTCAAAGAGCCTCCCGGGTGGCGTCTGGTTCGGTTATCCCGCTGTTCCATTTGCCGAGGCAAAACACCAGTTTGCCTGGATCCATCGGCTCGGAAAACTGTTCGCACGGGTAAAGGCAATCGAGAAGAAACTCGGATTATAGGCCGCTCAAGCTGTCATCCTGAGCGAAGTGAAACGGAGCCGAAGGAGCCCGGGGCGTAACTTTTCGGTATTTCTACGGGATCCCTCGACTCCGCTCGGGATGACACAATCTAAACGCCGCGCGCATTCGCAATAAGTCCCCGCAAACCATCCGGCGAAATCCATTCCGCGCCGCACGCGTGCACGGTTTCGGCTTCCATCGAATCGGAAGTGGCAACCATCAGCTCAAAACGTTTGCCGTATTTGCTCGCCAATCGTTCGATGATGGAATCGGCTGATTGCCCACTGCGCGAATAAAAGACCTGCACCTCCTCGCGGTCGGAAACCGCCTCCACCCTGCTGCCTTTGCCATCAAAAACCGCCACGACATGTACACCGGTCCAATCCTGATAATCGCGCAATTGCTTGAGCAACGCTTCACGCGCGAGCGACGAGCGGCGCGCGTGAAGTTTGCGCAGCTCCGGCCACGCAAAGATAACGCTGTGCCCATCGACGATGAGATACCGTGCGCGCGATCGCATCGGAATAATGTATATGCGTTCAGGATGGAAGGAATCCGCGCTGTTCGATCTCGGAGATCTGTCATTAACACCTCGCTTCAGCAAGGTGCTTCGAGACCATATACTCTTTCAACCGCTGCGTCTTAGCAGTGCGCATGACACTTCACTGAAGCGAGGTGTTAAAGAAAATGGTCACTCCGACGTTGCGGATTCCTTTTGCGCCGGTTGTTTGACCGGAGCCGATCGGGTGGCAGCAGCTCGCCGCGCTGCGTTCTTGCGTCGCAGATATGCTACTCGCCGCTTGCGTTTAACTCGTACCCGGTGCTGCTGTCCCATGGAATCTCTATCGATTGAAAATCGCAGAAACGCAATCGGCATTGAAATCAATCGCGTTTTTCTTAACGACGCTATCGTCGTCCTCACCTTCCCATGCGAAGAAAAGAGGGACCTTTCGGCGACCCGGCATTGACTTGCTGGTGCAAACGAAACGAACGGGCCGGACCGGCCTCCTTCTCGCCGGAGAATTGGTAATTGCTTTTTCACGAGATTCGTTGTTAAAAGGCACGCTTATGGCGCAACGGGATTCGGCGCTTTCCACAGTCAGCCCCAGAAGCTTGAGCGGATTGGCGGTGGTTTTTCTCTTGTTCGCGTTGCTTTTCGCTCTCATGAACGGCCAGAAACTGAAGGCTCTTCGCGCAAACGCCGCGACACCGCGCGCGCTCGTGCCCGCAAAAGTCAACGCGCCGACTAGTGCAACAGGAGGGGAACAACAGACCAAATCCACCGAAACGGATCGAGCCGCAAAAGCCGAAGCAGCACTCGCCCAGGCAGAGAAGGAAAAAGCAGATCTGAAAGGCAAACTCGACGCCAGTCAGCAGGAGATTGCGTCGTTGCGTCAACGCGCGGCAGGAGCGGAGACGAAGTCAAATGCGTCCGCGCCCGCCAACCCTGCACCGGCCGACAATGCGCAGAGCGCCACCGCACAGTCGCAACTGGATGACCTTCGACATCAACTCGACGCCGCTGAGAAAGAAAAGGCATTGCTGGCTGAAAAACTGCAGGACGCACAACAGCGTTCGGCACAAGTCAAAGAAGCGCCTAAAACAGAAACAAGGAAGCGGCGCGAAACCGCGAGCGGACTACGGGAAAGCGGCAGCGGTCGTCGAGCGGGTGTGCACGGGACGGTGCTCGCGTACAATCAGGCCTACAATTTCGTGGTGTTAAATCTCGGCGCGCGCAATGGAGTGGAGTCGAACTCCGAAATGCTCGTGTTACGCGATGGGACGTTGATTGGAAAAATTCGTGTTTCTTCAGTTGAACCCGCGACGGCTATCGGCGATATCATCACCAACAGCTTGGCGCGCGGCGTCCAAGTACAACCTGGAGACAGTGTGATTTATGCTGGCACAAGTCCTTAAGATCCGAAAAATCGTCGTTCCCGTTTTGCTCTGCGCATTCGTGGTCGCGCTGACTTCATGCGCATCGGAAAAGCAAACAGCTCTCGTCAGCGATCCAGACGATCATGGCGGATCCCAAATGCCGTGGAACAAGCCGGAGTCGTGGGAAAATGGCCAGCAATTCCAGGCCATGACCGACCGCCGCTAGATCCGATCTTCGGATCTGATTCAAATTGCGCCTGTGTAGTGCGCAATTCTGGACTGAATCGTCGCCAGCCATGCAAGGTGTGGGCATGGACAAACCACATCGGCCTAACGAATAGCCCACCTTGTTCTCCCTGGCTGCACCAGAATGTTCCCCGTGAGTGACACATTCTCTAACGTGTATGAAGATGAGGAACGGGCGCGCGCCTACGCGACGCTGGACTTTCCCGGAACGTACTACCTCGCATTTCGCGATTTACCTGCCTTGATTCGCCGCTACAACCGCGGCTCGCGCGCGCTCGACTTCGGCTGCGGAACCGGTCGATCGACTCGATTCCTTAGAAATCTTGGGCTGCATGTCATCGGCGCCGACATTTCGCAAGCAATGCTTGATCACGCGCGCGGCATCGACCCCTCGGGAGAGTACCACCTGATTCGTGACAGCATTGCCACCGAGTTCGCACCGGCCAGTTTTGATGTCATTCTGGCGGCCTTCACGTTTGATAACATGCCAAGCGAAGTAAAAGCCGACGCGTTGAACGCACTGCGTATGCTTTTAGCTCCGAGTGGATGCCTGCTGCTAGTTGTCTCTTCACCGGAAATCTACGTCAATGAATGGGCATCCTTTAGTACGCGAGATTTTTCAGACAATCGCCACGCCAATGACGGTGATCGGGTCCGCATCATCATGCTCGACGTACCGGATCGTCGCCCAGTGGAGGATGTCTTTTGCACCGATGCTCACTACCGGCGCCTGTTTGAAAGTGCACGGTTAAAAGTGCTCGACGTCCACAACCCGCTTGCCACCGGCAGAGAAACGACGCGTTGGATCAGCGAAACAACAACAGCCGCATGGACGATCTATGTCCTCGGCTCGGTCACCTAACGAGGTAGACAATTAACCGGCAGAGAGTGTCACCCTGCGGACCCGCCGGGAGGCTAAAGGCCCGCAGGGATTGGAGGGACAGCGTTACGAATATCGCTTGAAAGGCAAAACGAACTTGAGCAGTCGCGACATCAGGTCGTCGTGTGCTTTAATCGTTGGCACTGTTTTGCCGTTGCTGACAATCATGGCAGCCGATTTTAGTTCAGCAGCTTTGCGTTCTTCGGCTGCCATCTTCTCCACTTTGGCCAGGATCTCATCCGTGGGCAGCACCCAGTCCATCGGAATGGAATTGCACCGTTCCGTTGGACAACTCAGTCGCAGCGGTCCGTTGCCGCGGGTTCCACCCGTGACCTTGATTTGCCGCCCCGAAATGAGATTGCCGCAAACCAGGCAGTAACGTTTCTCGTCGAGTGAATGCCACTGCCGAAATTGATCAAGCCGACGCATTACTTCGACTTTCTCTTGGTCGGACAATCTAATTGCTGGTGGGAGCGCCACGACTCCAGATATTACCTACCAGGAAACGGCAAACACAATCGGACGAACGGTGGATTCTCGTATAGGTCAAAGTCCGATCTGACGTGACACCCCGACAGGGCGAAAAATTTCACATCCAGTGCCGCCAATTCGCGCGTTCTAAGGGCGATGAACAAAAGCAGTCATTCCCCCCGCCGTGGTCGGGTCCTGGACTATGTAGAGACGGCCTTGGAGCAAATGAAGCAGTATTGCGCCGCGCGTCCGGGAAGTCCCTCTGCGGTGCGCTGCCCACAACTGTTTTTTCGCGGCGAACTTTGGATTGCACTCCTTGGGCCAAATCTTGAGGAAGGCATCGTAGGAATCGGACCCACGGTCGAGGCTGCGCTTCGCGCATTCGATACACAATATGTGGCTGGCCTGCGTCCGCCTAACGACACGATCGGTTCGCCGATGAAGCCTCGGCAATCCTACGCCGTCCAAGCACCCAACTGAACCGAGCGCGGAAAGCGCACACCCTTGGCTGCGCGACGCTTCCCAAGTCGCGAAACTTTGAAACTCCGCCGCTGTTTAAGAGAACGGATGGGATCGAAAAGTTTTGCCACGACCGTCGCTGAATTTTGATGCGATTACAGTGGCAGAGGACAAATCACAAAGAAATGGTTACGGGAGGAGCAAGGCCGAGACGGGGAAGATGGCGACGAGCAAACGCGCGACGCAAACTGCAAAAAGCCACGAAGGATTCTGGACGGAAGCCGAGCGCTCCGGATGAGGCTCTTCATCGCGATCAACCTGACAGGCTCCTGCTTTCAGCGCTCAAATACTGGGAGGTTGAGCGCGATCTGATCGAGGAACGTCTGGCCTCGATCAGATCTGCGACGGCTTCTTAGTAGGCGGCGTGAGGCACTTGGCCTCGCCGATATCAAGCGCCTAACGAAAGTGGTGCGGCGATGCCCCGCACTCCTAAAGCGCTCGGACCGAAGCCAAAAACCGCGTATACCGGTTTCGCGAAGCTTTGGGAGTGCGACGCGTCTTCGCGTCGCTTTAACGGCCATCAAAAATCGTCTGGCACTTTGAGCTGATCCGTTTTCAGCGAATACACCGATTTCACAAACGCAGGCCGCGCGTTTGTCTCAAACCATCGAGCCGAACACCACTGATACTCCGAAGCAACCGCTGCCAATGCATGATGGACCGGGTTGTGGTGAACGTACTTCAAGCGCGCAAGCCATGACTTTTCGAACGTCAGACGAGTGTCCCAGAATTCATACATCACCCGTCGGCCGGGTGTGTTATCTGCGGAATTGACCCGTATCACCAGGTCGCGATGCAAGTGTCGAATGAAGTCGCGATGCGTCGCTTTCGAATTTTGGAAGCTTGCCACAAAATGATAATGATTCGCAAAGAAAGCCCACGCTTGGAGAATGAGTCTGTAACTCTCCGCGAGCTCGAAAACAGAGTTCCTGAAAAGGTCCAACTTCGTGTCGGAATCAAAGACCGTCTTTCGATGGAGGGTCGCAGCCGTGATCATATACGTGGCATGGGCTGTGAAATAATGCGGTGGCGCGTGCGGCCAACTCTCGCGCATACAGTTGTCGTATCATTTGAATGCGTGGGGCGGAAGCTGAAAAGGGGCGCGAGGACACACCGCACTCCTAAAGCGCTTCGCGCAAAATTAAATGAAGACTGGATCAGTTTCGCGAAGCTTTGGGAGTGCGATGCGTCCTCGCATCGCTTTTCGGTGCTGCGCCTTTACGGACGGCCGGAATGAGTCATTAACGCGCAGTTCCTGCAACACCCGTGCCTCTCCACCCTCAATAGCTTTGCCTTCCAATCAGCGCTGTCGTAATGTGTATGTCCCTCGACGTGTTGCGTTGCTCTCAAGGTGTTGAACCTAGCCATGAAAAAGAAGAAATCGCCCAGAGGTCTGGTCGGCGATTCCTCTAGGCCCAGAATGAAGAAGAAGCTGAAGCGACTTTCGAAGAAGCGGATCGCGAACAGGCGCTACGCACGCGACGGAAATGGTTCACGTTACAATTCGCAACCAGCGTACCTCTCTGCGCGCGAGATTGCGCGCGAACAAGCCATCCAGCGATACATAGAGCTGTACGATTTCGCGCCGACTGGTTATGTCAGCTTCGACCGTTCGGGTCGGATTGCCGAAAGTAATTTGGCCGCAGCTCGCCTTTTCGGATTGAAGCGCGAAAGTTTGATCGGGATGCCTTTCGCGATCGTGGTCTGGCGTAAAGACACCCCGATCTTTCTAAATCATTTGCTGCGTTGCCGTTCGCAGGAGAACCGCGTTGAGACCGAACTCCGACTAAAGAACAGAAATGGTGAAATAATATACGCCGAGCTTTGCAGCATGCCCACCACCGCATCGGAACAGGGCGGCGCGGTGCTGTTTCAAACCTCGATTGTCGATCTCACTGCACATAAAAAAGCCGAGTTAGCCATACAGGAGAAAGAAGCGGAGCTCGAGCTGATCGTCACGCAAACGCCGTTCATGCTGACGCGATGCACTCGCGATTTGCGCTACCGCTATGTCAGCCGCGCTTACGCGGATCTGATGGGCAGAAAGCAGGAAGACATGGCCGGCAAACCGATGGTTCAAGTCCTGGGCAAACATGGCTTCGCAAAAATTCGTCCGTACGTGGAGCGCGTTCTCGCGGGTGAGACTGTGACCTACGAAAAGGTTATCCCATCCAAAAACGGGCGGCATTTTTTGAGCGCCACGTATGTGCCAGACAAGAACGAATGGGGTGAAGTGATCGGCTGGTTCGCGTCTATTCTGGACATCACCGAGAGGAAAAAAGCGGAAGAGCGATTTCGGATGGCAGTTGAAGCATCCCCGAGCGGCATGATCATGGTTGATCAGGGCCGCAAGATCGTGCTGCTTAACTCGCAAGCTGAGCGGCTGTTCGGTTATACGCGAAGAGAGTTGCTTGGAAAATCGATCGAACAGCTGATACCCGAGCGCTTCCGGGGGGAGATCGTTACCGTACCGGAGCCACGGATGCTAGGTTTTGGCCGTGATCTGTTCGGTTTGCGCAAGAACGGAACCGAGGTGGCCGTTGAAGTCGGTCTCAATCCAATCCGCATGCATGGCAAGCGGTTTGTCTTGGCCTCGGTTATGGACATCACCGAGCGCAAAAAAGCGCAGGAAAAAATTGCCGCTAATCTTGAAGCTGTAACGCTGCTGCACGAGCTCGGCGAATTTTGTGCGCGGCCCGTGAACAGCGTTCACGCTTGTCTGCAAAAGATCCTCGACACGGCAATCACTATCGCAAATGCCGACAAAGGCAATCTGCAGATCCTGGATAGTGAATCCGGCGTCCTTCAGATCGCTGTGCAGTCAGGATTTAATAAGCCATTCCTCAAGTTCTTCCGCACCGTCGATAGCGAGGATTCCTCCGCGTGCGCTGCCGCTATGAGACAAGCGAAATACACCATTGTTGAGGATATTACCCGGAGCGACATCTTCGCCGGTCAACCCTCACTGGACGCCTTAATCGCCGCAGGGGTTCGTGCGGTGCATTCAATCCCACTCACAAGCACTTTGGGAAACCTGGTGGGAATCCTCTCTGTCCATTACGCACAACCGCATCGGCCTCGTCAGCGTGAAGTGGGATTCATGGATTTGCTGGCCCGACAGGCCGCTGATTACCTCGAAAGAAAGAATGCCGAGAAGATACTCATCGAAGTCGCGCAGCAACAGGCAGCGCTCTACGAGTTGGCGCGACGCTGGCAGAATGCCACGTCACTGAATGATATTTACGCTGCCGCGCTGGACGCAATCATATCAGCCCTGAGCTGCGATCGCGCATCCATTCTGCTTTACGATAATCAGCAGATAATGCGTTTTGTTGCCTGGCGCGGATTGTCTGCAAATTACCGCAAAGCCGTAGAAGGCCATTCTCCCTGGAAGCCCGGAACCAAAAACCCCAGACCGACGTTCATCACCGACATGAGGCTGGCTGACATTGGGCCGCTAAAGACCACGATGCGACGCGAAGGTATCCGTGCAGCCGCGTTCATCCCACTGGTCATCGAAGGGAAGTTAACAGGCAAATTCATGGTGTACCATCGAGTACCCCATGTTTTCACCGAAGCCGAGCTTGATCTGGCGATGGCGATTGCGCGGCAACTGGCACAGGCCATTCAACATGAAAAAGACGAGCAGGCGTTGCGGGAATCGGAGGCGCGGATGCGCGCAACAGTCGAGCAGGCTACAGCGGGGGTGGCGCGCAGTGATCCAAACGGACGCATCCTTTTCGCCAATCAGAAATTGTGCGAGATGCTCGGCTATACCGAATCGGAGTTGATCGGCAAAACGATCGGTGACGTGACTCACCCCGAGGATTCTCAGAAAAACCTCAGTCTCTTTAAACAATTGATTCACGAGGGCAAACCCTTCGAGATGCAAAAGCGCTATCTACGCAAGAACGGCTCGATTCTATGGGGGCACGTAAGCGTTTCGCCGGTGCGAGACGCTGACGGCCGAATCACGTCGGCCGTAGCGGTAGCAGTTGATGTGACTGCACGCAAGGAAGCCGAGACAGATTTGCAAAGAGCCAATGAACTGTTGGAGCAGCGCGTCCGCGAAAGAACCCACGAGCTGCATAAGACAAACAAACACTTGCAAAGCGAAATTGAACGGCGCAAAGGCCTCGAAGGAGAAATCCTCTCTGTCAGCGACCGTGAGCAACAACGTCTGGGACAGGAGCTGCACGACGGTCTGTGCCAGCATTTGACCGCAGTGGCGTTCATGACGCGCTCCATCGCTTTGCGCTTGAGAGACCACCGGGTGGTTGACGCAGCAGACATCGAAAAAGTCGCCGAGCTGGTCAACAAAGCCGCCATCGACACCCGTAATCTCTCCCGCGCGTTGCACCGCGTGGACGTGGATGCGGCGGGCCTTATCGTCGCCTTGCAAGATCTCGCTGACCGCGAAATTTGGGGAACACCCTGCCGGCTGGAAGCGAAACCATCTTTTCGTATCGACGACGATGCGGCCGCAGCACACCTCTATCGAATTGCGCGTGAGGCAGTCATTAACGCCAACAAACACGCTCAGGCGCGAGAAATCGTGTTGAGACTGGAGCGAGTCCGGCAGGAAATGGTTTTGCGTGTGATTGATGACGGGATCGGACTGCCAAAACAAGTCAAGCCACAACAAGGCCTCGGTTTTCACATCATGAATTACCGGGCCCAACTGATTGGGGGCCGCCTGGAAATTGATTCTCCAGCTACAGGTGGCACACGTGTGTCGTGCTATTTGCCGCTTCACGCCGCGCAGCCGAACAAGGCGCCAATTACCAATCAGCTGAACGCGGCCACGCCAAGAAATTCAGCCGTGCATGTCACCGGCGACTTAACTTTGCGGCATCTGGCACGCAGAGGAGCAGCGAATGCGTAAGAGAGGATTCGATTCTTGATTCTTGTCCTCGACTATGTTGCAACAGACCCAACCCTTCAATTCAATGAGTGCCGCGCGATCCACAAATAAGAACCCGAAATGCGATCTGCCGGAAGCCAAACGGCTCGTTATTGTCGATGATCACCCGTTGTTTCGGAAGGGACTTCAGGAACTGATTCATTCGGATAGTTCGTTCGCGGTCTGCGGCGAGGCCGGCAACGCTGCTGAAGCCATGGAGGTAATTCGCAAGCTGCATCCCGATTTGGCAATTGTGGATCTCAGTTTGCCGGGCGCCAATGGCATCGAGCTCATCAAAAATATCCGCGCGGAGTATCCCAAGCTGCCGATCCTGGTGCTCTCCATGCACGACGAATCGCTCTACGCGTTACGCGCCATGCGCGCGGGAGCCGACGGCTACGTGATGAAACACGAAGCGATGGCAAATGTGGTACAAGCAGTCCATGAAGTATTCAATGGACGGCCCTATCTCAGCCCCGCCATGGCTGCACAAGTGATCACCAAATTCGCCCATCGTCAGGCGGAGGGGGAGGTAGACGCCGTCGAGAGACTGAGCGACCGCGAACTCGAAATCCTGGAGTTGATCGGCAAGGGCAATGAAGTCCGTCAGATTGCAAAGCTGTTGCATCTCAGCCCGAAAACTGTGGAAACCCACCGGGCACACATCAAAGACAAACTCGACCTGAAAAACTCGCGCGAAGTCGCCCGCTTCGCCCTGCAGTGGCTGCAAGCCAGGGGGGCGTAACGCAGGAGAGTTCCGCTTCACGTCATCATCAAAGTTCGGAGTTCCGCCTTTAGGCGGTCACCAGGGTTCGGAGTTCCGCCTTTAGGCGGCTCGTGCAGTTTGGAGCCCCCTTCTGCGATAATGTTCTCCGAACGATCGAATCGCGTAAAAGCAGAACTCCAACTACATTTCGGGATCGTCCCAATTCTTGCCGTACTCATGGATCGGGTAATCCCGCCAGGCACGCTTCGCCTCCCTCGCACCCGTCCGGGCCAGATATTCCGCCGCGCTGCTCCACGGCCAATCCGTCCAGCGCTCCACATATCCATGTCGCACCGGATTATGATGAACGTAATTCAACGTCGCCCAGTAGTGTCGATCCGAACGTATCGCGCGCTCGACAGCGCGGAAAAAGACCTTTCGTCCACGAGTACGTTCCTCGGTGTTCCAAGTATGTGAAGTGCGGCCATGAAGCCGCCCAAGTTGATAGACCAAACTTTTGATGTCTGCCGCCTCCACAAGCACGTGGTAATGATTCGGCAGTACACACCATGCGAAGGTTTGGTTCGCGTACGCCGCTAACACCGCGAGCAAAGCGGCGGAAAAATGGTCAAGGCGTTGCAGGCTGTGACCAATGTAATGACGATGATCGTAACAAGCCGCGGAAATTAGAAATCGCAGATGTCCAAAGTTGAGCCGGTGTGGAGGTGAATGCCACGGATGCCCGCGGATCTTGCGCCATTCCAGTAATTCCTCGCGCTGCTTTGGGTCGAGTTGGCGCCAACGATATCCGGTCGCCGACGTGATCTCAGCGTAGCGCGATACCGCCTAAAAGGCGGAACTCCAAACTTCGCTTCTCCTCACACGCCACACTTTCACTTTTTTTCACGCTCAGCGGGCGCATATTTCGGTTGATGGCCACAACGATGCGCGACTCAATTGAGGAACTGCTTCATACCTACGGAGAGACGGGCGGAATAAATTATCTCGCCGCTGCCGCTTCCCTGCCCTCACGTCTTTCCATCGAAACGGCTTGCACCGAACTGATGAGCCTGATGTTTCCAGGTTTCCGCAGTGAAGCGCTGGTCAGCTCTGAAGATCTGGCCGACACCACCCGCATTCGCGTCAGACATCTGTACGCGCGACTCAAAACTGAAATTTGCAGAAGCCTCGGCAAAATCCCACCTGATGAAGCAACGGAAGCGAAAGCGGAGGAAGTATTGACCGAATTTTTCGGGCAACTCCCATCAGTGCGCCGCATGCTCTGGACGGACATCGATGCCGCTTATGAAGGCGACCCGGCGGCTACGACCTACGAGGAAATCATCCTCGCCTATCCCGCGCTCGAAGCGATCGCCATTTATCGAATGGCGCATCTTCTTTATGGAAAGGTGCCGCTGATTCCGCGCATCATGACCGAGTGGGCACACAGCCGTACGGGAATCGATATTCATCCCGGCGCGAAGATCGGCTCGCATTTTTTCATCGACCACGGCACCGGGGTCGTAGTTGGCGAGACGACACAGATCGGGTCGCACGTGAAACTTTACCAGGGCGTTTCGTTCATCGCGCGCTCGCTTGGAGCGGGACGAGGATTGGGTGGCAAAAAACGTCACCCGACGATCGAAGATGGCGTGTGCATTTATGCAGGAACCACCATCATGGGCGGCGACACTGTGATTGGTGCGAATTCCACCATCGGCGCGAACGTTTTCCTGACCAAAAGCGTTCCACCGCATTCGCTCGTCTACTACGAAGAGAAAGAAGTTCGTGTCGTGCCAAAACGAAAACAGGAGGGTGAAAGCACGCGCGACGAATTTCAAAAATGAACATCCGGGGAGCGCATGCTTCTAGCGTGCTGGCGATGGCATCCTGCCATCGCGAACTTTCTCGATTATGAGCAGGAGCATGAGCAAGAGTAGAAGAAACAGCAAGAATCGATGATCTATCTCGATTACAACGCGACCACACCGCTATGCGACGCAGCGCGCGAGGCAATGCTGCCATACCTCGACCGTTATTTCGGCAATCCATCCAGTGTCCACGCCGCTGGCCGCGAGACACGCGCCGCCGTTGACGACGCTCGCGACAAGATCGCTGCGCTTCTGCACACTAAGCCCGGCGAGATTATTTTTAACAGCGGTGCAACGGAGTCATGCAACCTGGGGGTGCTCGGCCTCGCGCGGTCTGCGTCTTCACGCGCTGGCCACATCATTTGTAACAAGGCCGAACACCACGCAGTACTGCACGCGGTCGAACACCTTGAGAATCACGAACATTTTGAAGTCACCTGGCTCAATGTTTCCAAAACCGGAATGGTCGATCTCGATCAACTCGCCGACTCGATTCGACCCGACACGAAACTCGTCTCCATCATGACGGCGAATAACGAAACCGGCGTCATTCAGCCGATGAACGAAATTTCACAGATATGCCGCGAGCGCGGCGTATTACTCCACAGCGACATGGTCCAGGCATTCGGGAAATGCGATATCGATGTCTCGTTAGTCGATGCCGGGAGTTTCGCCTCACACAAATTTTACGGGCCAAAGGGAACGGGATTTTTGTTTTTGCGGAGCGGTTTGCCGATTCAGCCAATCATGTTCGGCGGGGCGCACGAAAACCAGCGGCGCCCCGGGACGGAAAACGTCGCCGGCGTAGCGGGAATGGCTGCGGCGGCCGAGTGGGTTTTGAGCGACGCTGATGTGGAGAGTCAACGCGAACGGCGATTGCGCGATGATTTCTGGACACATATCGCCAGGCTTTTCCCGGACGCGCAACAGAATGGGGATCAAGCTCGTCGGCTCGGCAACACGCTCAACGTGAGTTTTGTCGGAATTGATTCGGAAACGATGCTGATGGCGCTGGATTTGGAAGGCGTTTGCGCGTCGAGCGGTTCCGCTTGCATGGTTGGCTCGGTAAGGGCGTCGCATGTGCTGCTCGCCATGGGATTGTCAATGGAAAGCGCCAGATCGGCCATTCGTTTTTCCCTTGGCAGACGCACAACCGCTGAAGAAATCGCCAATGCCGCCGAGGCACTTCAGCGAATCGCGAAGCGAACCAAAGACGCGCGCGAATATGCCGTCGCTTAGGCAGCTCGAGTTTTCATTTCAAACTGTAGCCGCGTCCCTGTCAGACGTGTCGCGCTTCACACAGCGGAGCGGCGATGAAATCGTAGGGCAGGCGCTCCGCATGCAAGCCCCTCAGACCGCAACCGAAGCGGTTTCCCTGCAATTGCGCGGGCGCGATACTGCTCTCGAAACAGAAGCCCGCGAACTCTTGTGTTCGTTAGGTGCCAAACGAACCGCAACACAACTTCGCGTCGAATGGAATCCCCGTCTCCAAACCGCCGCAGGCCGCGCTGATTATGAACAGAAACTCATTTCTCTAAACCCGCGCCTCGTTGAGCATCCCGAGGAGATAAACCGTACGTTGCGACACGAGCTGGCTCATATACTCGCGCAATTTCGAGCAAAAACTCGGCGCCGGATTTCACCACACGGACCCGAGTGGCAGCAGGCTTGTCGAGATTTGGGTATCGCAGGCGAAAAGCGTTGTCATACATTGCCGTTTCCGGCGAAGCGTTATGCGCCGCGTTTCATTTATCATTGTCCGAATTGCCGGCGCGATTTCCCGCGCGTCCGCAAGCTCAAACGCACAGTCGCATGTCTCGCCTGTTGCCGCGCGCATAACCGCGGCGAGTTCGACGTTCGGTTTCGCCTCCGGCTGACAAAATTGCACGATCCTGGTTGTTGAGGGGCCGACCTGTCTCAAACGCAGGACCCTCCGTTTTTCAAGAACCGCGCTACTGCGTCGGTTTCCAGCGTGACAGCAGACCGTCGGCCTAACTGGTAGTGCGCGTCGCATCACTTGCCCCATCCTTGCTCGGTGTCTCGCTGCACTGCGATTATCGGCTTCCGATCTCCGAACGTTGCAAGTCACTTCGACGGTCGGAGACCGCCGCTACAGTGGTTCTCGTTTTTCAGCTTTTTCTCCGTACTTCGAGCGTCGAATTTTTAGGGGGGCATCCGTGACTGTTGCGTATTACGAATTTTCAAAAACTAAATTTCCGTCTCCGACACTTACTTGCGAAGGGGAGGGTTAGGCACACGCGAATACAAAAACAAATTACCAGCAACGTTAAATCTTTGAGACGTCGTTTATGCAAATACTCGCACAACAAATCGCCAAAGAATTAAAGAACGCGAAGCATTGTGCCATTTATGAACCTGAATTGACCCGCGTTTGGCCAAGCAACGATACGTCGCGTGAAGGTGAAGTCGCTTCGTTTGCCCAACAGAACGGCTGGCGCCTGCGTTTCTACAAGGACGGGTTCTGCGCAATCTTTGATAAAGCGCCATCTAGCTGAAATCTGCGCAAATTTCGCGCGCTATACGGCTATATGGCGCTTTCTGACCGTCACAGTCGCTTCGGCGATTCGGATGTCGCGGCTACAGTTTTTTCGGGTCTGGCATAAACATGAAAGCGGCGGAACACCGCCGCAGTTCGAAACGCAATACACGCTGGTTTCCACCGCCAGGTTTTGGAGTGCGGCGCTTCTGCGCGGCTTTCTTGACGATTGATTCATTTAAGACACACCAGAAAGCCAAAGGCTTTAACGCTAAAATCGATCAGGCCAAAGGCGCGCAGCCGACTGCGCGACTACCCGTGCTTGTAATCTGTTCCTGTGGTAGGGCGCGTCACTCCGTGCGCGCCGCTTTTGCACCGTGACAAGCGCACCCTCAGCCCTAACTAGTCTTGCGCATCGGCGTTGCTCGCCTCCCCTTTACTCGCTTTCTCGCCGCGCAATTTCGCCTGGATAAACATGTCGATGTCGCCATCCATTACGGCTTGTACGTTGCTCGTCTCCGCGCCGGTGCGGTGATCTTTCACCATCTGATAAGGCTGAAATACGTACGAGCGAATTTGGTTTCCCCACGCGATCTCACCTTTCTCGCCGTATTGCCGCTCCATATCAGCGCGTTTCTTGTCTTCTTCGAGTTGGTAAAGTTTCGCTTTCAACATCTTCATGGCCAGATCGCGGTTGCGCCCCTGGCTGCGCTCGGCCTGGCAGGCCACCACGATCCCACTCGGTTTGTGCAAAATCCGCACAGCAGTTTCTACTTTGTTCACGTTTTGTCCGCCTTTGCCACCGCTGCGAAACGTGTCAATCTCAAGATCCGCCGGATTAACTTCAATCGGCGCAGTATCGGCGATTTCGGGCACGACATCGACACTGGCGAATGATGTGTGGCGCCGTTTATTCGCGTCGAACGGCGAGATCCGCACCAGCCGGTGCACGCCACGTTCGGTTTGCAGATGCCCATAACCGTATTCGCCGGTCACCAATAAAGTCACCGATTTGATGCCGACCTCCTCCCCCTGCTGAATATCAACCGTTTCGGATTTCAAACCGCTGCGCTCGATCCATCTCTGGTACATCCGAAGTAACATGTCGGCCCAATCGCAGGATTCAGTCCCGCCGGCGCCGGAATGGATCGTCACAAACGCGTTGGCGCGATCGTTTTCACCGGACAAAAACTGCCGGAGCTCAAATTCATCCAGTTTATGGCCCAGCCGATCATGTTCGGTCGCTACTTCTTTCTCCGCCTGTGCGCGCTGCGCCGGATCGGTTTCTTCCGCGGCGAGTTCTTGTAGCGCTCTGAAATCATCAATCTCGCGTTCCAATTGCTGAAAGGGATTGATCAATGAACGTAAGCGCGAAACGTCCTCGACATCAGCCTGTGCCCGCTCCCGATTCGACCAGAAATCAGGCGCAGCCATCCGCGCTTCAATTGCAGCTAGATTTTTCTGAAGCTGTTCGACGTCAAAGAAACCTCCGCAATTCGCGTACGCGCGACTTCAGAGCCTCAGCATCTGGAATGGAGATTTCCGTTGGCATGCGGAAAACATAACTAACCTTGCCTCAGGCGCAAAACTGTAGCGGCGGTCATCCGACCGCCGAACGCATGACGCTCAGAGAGCTCCCCTACAGGCGCTCGCCACGCCGCATGCCTCTACACCTACTTGCGCGCAGGCGCGCCGGGCTTCGCCTTCGGGCGCGCGGTTTCCAGGCGAAAGATGGTCTCGCCTTCCTTCATCAGGTCAAGACGATCACGTGCGATCGTTTCCAGATAGCTCACGTCGGTCTTGAGCAAATTGACCTCGCGCGTTTGTCGGGCGAGCAAACTTTGTTGCTCGGTCACCTGTTGTTGGAGATTGTCGATCTCGGTACGGCTCTGCATTAGCTTTTTATACGGCGGCACGAACAAACTAACGATGACAAGCCAGATGGCGATGATCAGCAGAACGAGGAGAATCCGGTTAAGTCGCTGCCACACTGTGGCTTCGCGACGCGCGCGGAAATCAGAGTAACCGTGCTCCACTGCAGCGGAGTGTAGCGCCGTACACGGCTTTGTCACCAAGTTCTTCTTCGATCCGCAACAACTGGTTGTACTTGGCCACCCGGTCGCTCCGGCATGGAGCACCCGTTTTGATCTGGCCGGCATTTGTCCCTACCGCGATGTCCGCAATCGTAGTGTCCTCGGTTTCGCCCGAGCGATGACTGATCACGGTTGTGTAATTATTTTTCTTTGCTACCTCGATCGTTGCCAGCGTTTCCGTCAGCGTGCCGATCTGATTTACCTTGATCAGGATCGAGTTCGCCACATGCTCGGCAATTCCCTTTTCAAGAAACTTCACATTCGTCACGAACAGATCGTCGCCGACCAGTTGGATTTTGGAGCCAAGCTTTTCCGTCAATTTTTTCCAGCCATCCCAATCGTTCTCCGCGCAACCATCTTCGATGGAAACGATCGGAAACCGCGTGCAAAGCTCGGCATAATAATCGACCAACTCTTCGGCTGTTTTTTTTGCGCCACCCGATTTCTTGAAAACGTAAAGTTTCTGGTCGCAGTCGTAAAACTCCGAAGCAGCGGGATCGAGCGCGATGAAGATTTGTTCGCCCAGTTTGTAACCAGCTTTGTCAACCGCTGCGGAAATCGATTCCAACGCGTCTTCGGCGGAATCGAGTTGCGGCGCAAAGCCGCCTTCGTCGCCAATGGCCGTGGAAAGATGTCGCGCTTTCAAAACAGACTTGAGCGCGTGATACACTTCTGTGCCGTAACGCAAACCCTCCGAATAACTCGGCGCGCCGCGGGGCACGATCATGAATTCTTGAAAATCGATTGGCGCATCGGAGTGCGCGCCGCCGTTCAGGATGTTCATCATCGGCACTGGAAGCACCCGTGAGTCGGGCCCGCCGAGGTACCGAAAAAGCGGCAGGTTTTCAGCGGCTGCAGCGGCACGGGCGACGGCGAGCGAAACGGCGAGTGTGGCATTAGCGCCAAGATTTTTCTTCGTCGGCGTACCATCCAGTTCGATCAATTTGTTGTCGATCGCCGCCTGGTCCCGAGCGTCCAATCCGTTCAGAACGGGCGCAATCTTGTGGTTTACATTGATAACCGCTTTTCTGACGCTTTTGCCGCCGAAGCGGCTCTTGTCGCCATCGCGCAATTCCAAGGCTTCGTTTTCGCCTGTACTCGCCCCGCTGGGAACGGCCGCTCGGCCGAGCGCGCCGCTTTCAACCCGCACATCCGCTTCGATGGTCGGATTGCCGCGTGAATCCAGGATTTCGCGCGCGTGAATGTGGTTAATGGTAGTGCTTGCCATAGGTTCTGCCGACTAGAACAGCTTTGCGCTCACCAGGCAAACTCCATCACACCTCGTGAAGCTGCCGTCTCCTTTGCCACTCACTGAATGCCCGCATGGGAGCATTGCAATATTTGCTCACATATGTGAGCAAACATTGCAATAGGCGAATGCTGCCTATTTTTTCGAAAACAAGCCGATTTGTTGTCCTGCTTGGTGAAGTACTTCTTTTCGCCGCTGCCATGCGCGTTTACCGAGGTAACCCGATGGTAGAATTTGCTCTGGCAGCAAGGGATCCTTTGTGACCGCATTGAGCCATGCCTCGTGTTCAATCGCTGCCCAGCGTTGCAGCCCGCCGGCGGCCGCCTCGCTTCGGATCGAACCGGTCGGCCGTTGTTTCAATACTTTAAGGTGATGAGCGTAGCGGTTGTTGATCCGCTCAAAATCCCACGCGCCAGCCACGATCTGCTCATCGCTCTCGCCTGCGCACGGCCGCGCATCCAAAAGAATGAGCGACTCCACATTAATGCTTTCGCTCGCCAGGATCTCGCGTTCCTCCTCCAGTGGATCCGGCGTAATCCAAACGCTCTTCTGCAAGTATCCGAATCCTTTATCTCGCAGATAACTCCAAAGCCGCCGGCGTTGGGCGTCTTTACCTACAGGCATGTCAAAAAGGACCATTCGCCATTGCCGGTCCCAGGATCGTGTCCAGCATTGTTCGGGATCGCGTCCGCCCAACACATGCACGCGCCCTTCTTCCGTTAGGCGGTATATTCTGTCTTCAGGCGCGCTCGCCTTCCTCTCAATCCAACGTCGGCGCTCCAAGCGATGCAGTTGAAAGAGCAAACCATTACGATAAGCCCAGCTTTCGTAGGAGTCGGTTAAATTACGGAAGGTGGGCCGCATCAATTGGTCTGCGGTCCAGAGAAGGAGATTGAGCAATTCCGCTGACCTCGCTTTCACAACTCGGAGCATGAGCAGAGCTGCGACATGGAGCAAGACTTGAATTTCAATGTCTGATCACATATGTGAGCAAACATTGCAATGGACAGGTGAGGTAAGTGAGGTTTCACGGTGTGAGAGATTCCGATTGGCAATTTCGTTAAGGCGCGCATAATCTTCGCGATGATTCGTTTGGTTGCACTGTCCGCGCTTGTCTTGGCTGGCGTTATTTCCACAGCAGTGGCCGAGGAAAGCCAACATCTGTCGTCGGATCAAATGGCAAAAGCCGTTAAAACCGATTCGATTACTGTTCCGACGCCGGGCGAGCTCTTCGCTGCGCTTGGCAAATCGGGGAAGATTAATTGGTCGGCTCAATACCGCGCCCCGATTCCTGTGACCTACGCCAATCGCGCGCAGATCGCCCTGAACCTCGGCGGTTTGATAGCCGATGGGTTCATTGCCGTGGAAGCCAAGGATGGTCAACAGGTAAAGAATATCGGGTCGGACATCATAAAGCTGGGGAAAGCGCTGGGAGTGAGCGAGCAACTGCTCGGCCGCGGCAATAGCATTAATGAGTTTGCCGAGAGCAACCAATGGGACACTCTGCAGGAGGAATTGGAAGCGACACAGAACGAGGTGAAATCCTCGATGCAATCGCATGCCGACCAGGACCTGGTTATTCTGGTCACTGTGGGCGGCTGGATCCGCGGAACGCAGGTAGTTACCGGGGCGATCATGAAAAATTACAATGACGCTGCCGCGAAGGTTCTGCGTGAACCGGCATTGGTTCACTTCATGCAGTCAAAGCTGAATGCAATTTCGCCCGAGTTACGTCAGGAACCACTGGTCAAAGATGTAAGCGAACAACTCACGGGAATTGAGAAGCTCGTTTCCTTTCCAGAGGGAAAGGTGCCGACCGCGGAAGACGTGAAAAAACTCAATGAGACCGTTGGCAAGCTGATGACAAAGATAGAGAGCAAGGAATAACAAATGAAACGTTGTCTGCGATTTTTTGCTTTGATTTTTGCGCTGAGCGCGACTGTTCTTCTCCGCGCAGACACAGATGCTGAAGTAATTGCGCGCAGAGACGCTCTTGAACTGGCGGGAGCATTTGGAAACGATGGGTTCAAGATCCGAGATGGACATTCGTGCGGCGTGCTTAAGCCACACGATCATGCCGTCATCGCGGTGAACCTTTATGCGGGAAATCAGTACTGGTTTTCCGTGGGCACGGCGGAGCCACTGAAAAAAGTTGCCATAAGCGTTTACGACGAAGCCGGGAATCAAATGAAGACGGAGAATTTCACTAACCAGGATAAAGCAGCCGCCGGTTTCGCACCCGAGAACAGCGGTCAGTACTTTGTATCCGTCGATTCGGTCGAAGACCAGGAAGGCAGTTTCTGTCTCGTCTATTCATATAAATAGACGATGCCCGGGTTCTAACTTGGAGCAGGTCATGATCTCGCTTCAGGTGTTCTACGAAGGTCACGTCCAGGGCGTTGGCTTTCGTTTTACCGTGCGCCATATCGCCAAAGGGTTTGACGTGACTGGCTGGGTGCGCAATCTGCCGGACGGTTGTGTGGAACTTCAGGTTACAGGTGATGAGGAGGAGGTACGCGCGTTTCTCGATCAGGTCGCTCAAGGCGAACTGCATTCACTCATTCGCAGGCAAACCGAGACGAAATTGAACGAACCGGTCGCTGCCCGCGGATTCGAAATTCGCCATGACTAACGCATCACGTCGCAGTGACGCCGAGACGAATCCGGCCATCGCTGTTCACGGGTTGACCAAAATTTTTCCCGTTCCATTTCATCCCACTCGCAGGGTTGTCGCCGTAAAGAACCTCAATTTGAGGATCGAACCCGGCGAAGTGTACGGATTGCTCGGGCCGAACGGTTCCGGTAAGAGCACCACCCTGAAGATTATTCTCGGCCTCGTGTCGCCGACACGCGGATGCACCGAAATTTTTGGACGAGACAGTCGCGAGGTCGAAAGCCGCGAAGCAGTCGGTTTTCTGCCGGAGAACCCATATTTCTATAAATTTCTCACCGGTGCGGAAACGCTGCGTTTTTTCGGACGGCTTTGCGGAATGACGGGCGCCACGTTGAAAAACCGCATCGACGAACTGCTCGATCTTGTTGGGCTAAACAACGCGCGTAACCGCCGGTTGAGCACTTATTCGAAGGGAATGCTGCAACGGATCGGCCTGGCGCAAGCCTTGATTTACGATCCAAGGCTGGTGGTCCTGGATGAACCAACGGCGGGTGTTGATCCGGCAGGGTCGCGCGAGATCCGCGATTTGATCATGGACCTCAAGTGCCGCGGAATCACTGTGCTGCTCTCGTCGCATTTGCTGGCGCAAGCGCAGGAAATTTGCGATCGCATAGGGATTCTGGCTGATGGCGTGCTGGTGCGCGAAGGGCGCTTGCAAGATTTAATCGCAATCGAAAATCAAACCGAGCTTGTGATTGCCGATGTTTCCGATGAACTCCTCCACGAAATCGAATCGTGCATCGGCCGCTCAAACGCGAAGCTGCTTGAGCGGAGAAAATCGACCACCACGCTGGAAAGATTGTTCCTGGAATCGACCGGAGGAAACGACAAATGCTCAACTCGCGAGTGACAACCCACCCGAAATGACAGACGGCGAAACCGCTTCAACGCTTCAATCATTCAAGGCTTCAACAATTCCGAAGCGCCATCGCGTTTTTTCGTTGTCGCGTATTCTCGCCATCACCAGCAACACACTGACTGAGCTGACGCGGCTGAAGGTTTTTTATGTGCTCCTGGTGTTCGGGCTGCTGCTGATTGGCAGCTCGATTTTCATGGCGCAATTTTCTTTTCAACAGGAATTCCAGATCCTGAAGGACGTCTCGTTAGGCGCGATCTCGATGTTCACTTCGCTGTTGGCGATCGTCGCCACAGCCCGCATGGTACCGCGGGACATCGAAGACCGAACGGTTTACACCATTCTGGCCAAGCCGGTGCCGCGTTTTGAATACGTTGTGGGTAAAATCGCCGGCGTTCTTTTGTTGCTGGCGATCAGCACACTGATGATGGTCGCGGCGTTCCTGGCCGTGCTGTACATGCGGGAGCAGGCAGTGCTGCAGATCACCGCGAAGCAAATGGCCAGCGCGCCGCCGGAGCAGCTCGCCGATGCTCTGCGCGCAGTTCGCGCCTCCGCGTTCAATGTTGATCTCGTTCCCGGAATCATCATCATCTTCCTCAAAGCGTGTCTGCTCACTGCGCTGACGCTGTTTGTCTCCACCTTCGCCACCTCAACCATCTTCACCATCGTAGTGATGGTGTTTATTTATTTTATCGGACACCTGGAAGCTACTGCGCGCGAGTATTGGCTCAGCGCCCACGGCGGCGGTTTAGTCACACGTGTTTTTCTCGCGATCGTGGCGCTGCTCTTCCCCGATCTGCAGGCTTTCAATCTGGTGGATGACATCGTCGCTGGCGCCGCGATTTCGATGGCAGTGTTCACCAAAACCGCGCTGCTCGGCATTTTCTACACGGTGATTTACACGTTACTGGCGATCTTTGTGTTTTACGGAAAAGAATTATGACCCGAGGCCTGATTGCGCTGGCGATGTTGATCGTGGCGGGCTTGCTCAAATTGCCGGTCGAACATGACCTTGCCATTCTTCACCGGCAGGAACATTTCCGGGGCGTCGAATTCAATCTCGATCTTCGTGAGAAACTCGGCCAACTCGGATTCATCGCTGCGCTGAGCGGCTTTCGCGCCATCGTCGCCGATGCGCTTTTTATCCAGGCGCACGCGGCTTGGGAAAACACTCAATGGGGCCGAATGCTGTGGTTGTTCCGACAAATCACCACGCTTCAACCACGGGTGCTCCTGTTTTGGGACACAGCCGCCTGGCACATGGCGTGGAATGCAAGTGTAGCGGCGATGAACGATACCAACCAGCCGCGCCAGGCACTGCGAGTCAAAGCGCAGCGGGAATATTTTGCGATCGGCAAAGAGTTCCTCGAGCGCGGAATAAAAAATAATCCTGATCGCCCGGAGCTCTACGAAGCGTTGGCCCGGCTGTACAAGGAAAAATATAAAGACCATGAGCGCGCCGCCGAATACTATGCGATGGCAGCAACCCTGCCCGAAGCAGCGCCCTGGGACCGCCGTTTCTCGGCGTACGAGCTTTCGTATTGCGAAGGCCGCGAGCGCGAGGCATATGAGCGGCTTCGCAGCCTCTACAATGAGGGGGAGAAGGAACGACTTCCTACTCTCATCAAGCGACTGAAGTTCCTCGAAGACAAACTCGCGATTCCGGAGGACCAACGAATCCCTGATACGCTGTCGAAACATTAACCCATTCAATCACTGAATCCCTTAGGTCACTAGCGGCTACAAAATTCATTTCGCGCACCAAAACGTTGGTGCGCCCGCGTGCTTCCGTTGTAACGTTGTGACTTTTCGGTGGTCTAACGGGGGTCGCAATGCGGTTCGCCATTTTCAGTGACATTCATTCCAATCTCGAAGCGCTTGAAGCCGTAATGGCGGACGCGCGGCAACGCAGATGCACGCACTTCGTTTGTCTGGGCGATGTCGTCGGATACAACGCAAACCCCGGTGAATGCATCCAACTTGTCCGCGAGCTCGATTGTCCGGTGGTGAAAGGCAACCACGATGAGCAAGCAACCTTCCCTGCGTCATCAGAACGTTTCAACGAGCTCGCCGAACGCGCCATCGAATGGACGCGCGAACGTTTGAGCGACGACGACAGGGATTGGCTGCGCAGCCTGCCGTTGCAGCGACGTGTACACGACTTTACGATAGTGCACGCCACGCTCGATACGCCCGGGCAATGGGGCTACGTATTCAATAATCTGGACGCGGTCGCGAGTTTCACCTATCAGCGGACGACCGTCTGTTTTTTCGGTCACACGCATGTGCCGATGGTATTTGTGCGGGATGAGGGCGTGCGGCGTCAGAACTCCGAGCACGTTCGTATTGAACTGGGCAAAAAATATTTCATCAACGCCGGCAGCGTTGGACAGCCACGCGACGGAAACTGGCGTGCCGGATATTGTATTTACGACAGCGACAACAATCTCGTCGAACTGTTGCGGGTAAAATACGATCTCGCCACTGCGCAGAAGAAAATCACCAAAGCCGGTCTGCCGCGGCTCTTAGCCGAGCGCCTGGCAATGGGACGGTGAAGAAGCAATAACCGATTGGTAGGGCGGGCAGTCCTCTGCACGCCGTTTTCAATTCACCCTTCAGCACGGCGCGCACGTAGTGACGCGCCCTACCTACGACTCTTCTCTCGGTCGCGAAGAATAAAATCTGCGACCGG
>JBLMXH010000178.1:0-14816 GCA_050257685.1 Nitrospirota bacterium | reverse complement strand
ACAGGATCAGAGGGCGAATTCGAAGACTTTCTTCGGCGAGCTGAAGCGGCGCAACGTTTACAAAGTTGCGGTGGCGTACATCGTCGCCGGGTGGGCTCTGGCTCAGGGTCTCGCCCAGGTGCTGCCTGTATTCAATGTTCCGAACTGGGTCATTCAGTTGATTGTGTTGCTCATCATACTAGGTCTGCCAGTTGCACTCGGTTTGGCGTGGGCATTCGAGTTGACCCCGCAGGGGCTCAAGCGCACCGAAGAAGTCGATGACGCGGCAGCGGCTGCTCACAAAAAACGCGCCTGGATTTATGTAGTAGCTGTGGGCGCCGTTGTATCGACTGGTTTGTTTTTTCTCGGCCGCTACTCCGCTGCCCCTACGCAAAGCGCAGCGGTCGACACTTCAACAAAATCGATCGCGGTTTTGCCGTTTGAAAATTTGAGCGATGACAAACAAAACACGTACTTTGCTGACGGCGTGCAGGATCAGATCCTGACGAATTTGGCGAAGGCTTCGGATCTGCGAGTCATCAGTCACACCACTGTTCGCCAATACAAGAGCGGCGTGCCACGCAATCTGCGCGAGATCGGCAAGCAGCTCGGTGTTACTCACATTCTGGAGGGTTCAGTCCAACGCGCAGGTGATCGGCTGCGCATCGCTGCACAATTGATTGATGCTCGCACCGATTCACAGATTTGGGCCGAGACGTACGACCGCACTGCGGCCGATTTGTTTGCCATCCAGAGTGAGCTCGCGGAATCCATCGTTGCTCAGCTTCAAGCGAAACTCTCGCCTCAACAAAAAGCCGAGATCGAGCAGCGTCCGACCCAGGATATGGTGGCGTTCGAGCTGTACCTTCGCGCCAAACAAATTGTAGACAGCTATCTCGTCGCCGATGACGTCCGGGCTGCGCTGCTGTCCGCCCTGCAATCGCTGGATCAGGCAATAAAACGCGATCCGAATTTCGTCTCCGCGTATTGCTATATCGCGCGGGCAAACGATCTACTCTACTTTTTCGATCTCGATCCGGCACCGAACCGAATCCTTCTTGCGGAAGCAGCAGTAAAGGCAGCGCTGCGAATTCGTCCTGACTCAGCCGAAGCACATTTCGCGATGGCTGATTTTCTGTTCCGTTCCCACCGCGATTACGATGGCGCCCTGAAAGAACTCGCGATAGCTCGTCCCGGTCTGCCGAATGACACCGCGTTCTTTATCCTTTCAGGTTACATCACGCGTCGTCGCAATAATTGGGCTCAAGCCGAGCAAGACTTTTCTACTGCGGTCGCGCTCGATCCGCGCAACCCGAATGCTTACAACCTGCTTGCCGATACCTTCAACCTGCAAAGGAAACATCTTTTGGCGGCGCAGGTTTACGATCGGGTGCTGGCTGCTGGCGAGCTCACGCCAATTGTTTTCTTCCGGCGGGACTCAGCCCTTTTTAATGGATCCGGCAACTCGACAGAGTTGCGGCGGGTATTGTCGGAAAACCCCGACATGGACATAGGCGGTGGGCAAACTCCGGTTCGAGTTTTCCTGGCGTTGATCGACGGTAATTCTGCCGAGGCGGAACGGGTGCTTGCCGCTTCACTGCGCCAGGATTTTCAAGATATTGACTACAGTTTCTATTACCCCAAGGCGTGGTTCGAAGCGATGATTGCGCGAGCCAAAGGCGATTCTGCGCGTGCGACCGCTGCCTTCTCGGCCGCGCGGACAATTCTGGAGCAGAGATTGGCTGTCAAACCGGAACACGCACGAACCCTTGCAGTTCTCGCTCAGGTGGACGCCGGTCTTGGCCACAAAGAACTGGCGATTCAAGAAGCAAAACACGCTGTTGAGTTGATGCCAATTTCCAAAGACGTTTACGATGGCGCGTTGGTGCTTGAGGGACTAGCGCAGGTGTACACGTGGTCCGATGAACCTGATCGCGCGATCGAGCTATTGCAAAAGCTGGCGGCAATGCCGAGCTACATCAATTACGCTCGACTGAAATTGCATCCCATGTGGAATCCGGTGCGAGCTGACCCGCGTTTCCAGAAAATCGTCAATTTCCTGGCTCCAAAATGATCGCCTTTCTGCTAACCGCGCCGGAGCTTCGGCGAAGGCGAGTCAACCCACTCGCGCCAAAAGATTAGAGCAAGTAAACTCGAGCGATGAATCCGAAGATATTCTTCGGCGAGTTGAAACGGCGCAACGTGTACAAGGTCGGAGTCGCGTATGCCGTCGTTGGCTGGCTTTTGATTCAGGTCGCCACGCAGGTTTTTCCGTTTCTCGACATTCCGAATTGGGCCATTCGCCTCGTAATCTTCATGACGGCGCTCGGTTTTCCGATTGCGCTAATCATCGCTTGGGCATTCGAGCTTACCCCTGAAGGAATCAAGCGCACCGAAGATGCCGACGCGGCTCGACAACGTTCGCGCGGCAGTGTTTGGATTGCAGTTGTTGCGGTCGCTGCGGTGATTTCGTTAGGTCTTTTTTTTCTCGGCCGCTATACGGCTGGTCCTTCAACGCCTCGACCCGCCTCCGAAGAACTACGGCGTGGCAAGCAGAGCGAGGCGGCTACAGCGGTCCCGGAGAAATCGATTGCTGTGCTGCCGCTAGTCAACACCAGTGGCGATCCGAGCAACGAGTATTTTTCCGACGGTCTGTCCGAGGAATTGATTGCGGTACTGGCAAAGATTCCCGAGCTCAAGGTGATCGGCCGCAGCTCGTCGTTCTTCTTCAAAGGTAAATCCAGCGATTCTGCTGCCATCGGTCAGAAGCTTGGTGTCGCGAACCTCATCGAAGGCAGCGTCCGTAAGCAGGGGGATCGTGTTCGCATAGTTGCCGAGCTCATCAGCGCAGCCGATGGCCGCTCACTCTGGACCGAAACCTACGATCGGGAACTTAAAGATGTGTTTGCGGTCCAAGCCGAGATCGCCAAATCCGTCGCGGAACAGATGAAGGTGAAGTTGTTAGGCGAAACAGTTCGGCCTGATGCGGCTAGGTCGAGTGAAAATCTTGCCGCGCACAACGCGGTGCTGCAATCGGATTTCTACTTTCAACAGCAAACGGCCGAGGGCGTGCGTCGGGCGATCACGTTCCTTGAGGAGGCCATTCGCTTGGATCCGAACTATGCCCTGGCCTACGCCAAACTGGCGCAGGCCTGGAGTCGATATGCCGTCAGTTTCGCCACAGATCCGGGAGACGATGCCGCGAAAGCGTACGAAGAGGCCCGCCGTGCCGGCGACAAAGCTGTTAGCCTCGCGCCTGATTTGGCTGAAACGCGCATGGCTATTGGTTTGCAGGCGATGAATCCCGACCTGGATTTCCGCGCCGCGGAAAAAGAATTCCGCCGTGTGCTGCAGTCGGCTCCAAGCGACGCTGCGGCGAAAAGCGCACTCTCCTTGTCACTCATGGGGGAGGGTCGCCTCAGGGAAGCCGAGAAAGCCTGCCGGGAGGCGCTTTCGTTAGACCCGCTCCTGACTGCTTCGTGGTACAACCTCGGTCGCGTGGTCACCGCACTGGGCGGTTACAAGGAAGCGGAAGAACTGTTCCGTAAAGGCCTCGACATTCAACCGCATGCTGCCCGTTTTCATAGTTACCTCGTGATATTAGACGTACTTCAGAACCGTCCGGGGCAGGCGATGGCAAATGCGCGACTGGAGTCGGAAGGGTTCTGGCGCGATTACGCGGTTAATGTGGCCCAACAAGCGCAAAGCGACCGGTCTACGGCCGATGCCGCGCTCATGGATTTTATTGCCAGGTATTCTAACGTCGGGCCATTTCAGATTGCTGTGCTTTACGCGATTCGAAAGGAGCCTGACGCAATGTTTAAGTGGCTCGACACCGCCTATGTCACGCGCGACTCCGGTCTCACGCAACTGGCAGTGACGCCTTTTTTCCTCCCTTACGTAAGTGACTCACGCTTTGTTACACTGTGCGAGAAGCTCAACGTGCAAGTGCCGTCAGTGCCTGCGAAAAAATGAGCGAGAAGCCTTCCTTCTTTTCGGAACTGAAGCGACGCAATGTCTACAAGGTCGGAGCCGCGTACGCTGTTGTCGCCTGGCTGCTGATGCAAATCGCCAGCCAGATTTTTCCATTTTTTGAAATTCCCAATTTGGTTGTGCGCGTTGTCGTTCTCCTTCTCGTCATTGGCTTCCCGATCGCGCTGATTATCGCATGGGCATTTGAAGCAACCCCCGAAGGGATCAAACGGACAGAAGCTGCTGATGCTGCAGGACAGCGGTCGCGTGGCAGCGCATGGATTTATGTTGTTCTAATCGGTGCTGCGTTCTCAGTCGGGCTCTTCTTTGTCGGCCGATACACTGCCCGAAATGCAAGGCCTCGACAGAGCGAGGCGACTACAACGATTCCCCGAAAATCCATTGCGGTACTGCCGTTGATTAATGAAAGCGGTGATCCGAAGGATGAATATTTTTCTGATGGATTATCGGAAGAACTGATTGCAGCTCTAGCTCAAATCAGCGGTCTCAAAGTCATCGGTCGCGGCTCTTCGTTCCAGTTCAAGAACAGGAAAGAGGAACCGAAAACAATTGGTGAGAAGCTAGGTGTGAGCACCCTTTTGGAAGGTACGGTGCGCAAGCAAGGCGATCGGGTGCGCATCGTCGCGGAACTGATTAACGCCGCGGACGGCATTGAGCTGTGGACACGAACGTTCGATCGCGAATTGAAAGATATTTTCGCCGTTCAGGAAGAAATCGCCAGGGCAGTCGCTGATTCATTGAAAGTGACCTTGCTCGGAACAGCGGAGAAATCGGCTCAAAGAGCTGCACCGAACAGTGTGGAAGCGCATAACGCCTACCTCCAAGGCCATTTCTATTTGCAACGTCGCAATTTGGAGGACTTTCGCAGAGCTGTCGCTTATTTCGATGAAGCCATCCGCCTCGATCCTAATTATGCGTTGGCTTACGCAGAGCGCTCTGAAGCATGGACGTTCATCGGTGATTTAAGCCCTGAGCGAAAGAAGGAGGCGTGGGCTGCGGCGAAAAACGATGCGGAGAAAGCGGTTGCCATTGGTTCGAATCTCGCCGAGGCACATGCGGCCTTGGGTTGGGTTCGATTTTTTTCCGAATGGAGATTTGCTGAGGGCCTGCGGGAACTGAGACGCGCAAACGAACTCGCGCCGGCGAATCCTACCACCAATGATCTGTTGTCGCGCGTGCTCGTTTATGTGGGTCAACTTGAAGAGGCAGAGAAGTTAGTCCGCAAAGCGATCGAACTCGACCCGCTTGCTTATTTTGCGCGAAACAATCTCGCCCGGCTTCTCTTGGCTGAGGGGAAATTCGATGAGGCCGACGCCGAGGCGCGCAAATCGGTGGAATTGCAGCCCACGGGCGCCGCGAGCCATCGCTGGCAGGTATTGGTGGCGATCCAACGCGGCGATGGCGAGTCTGCGCTACGCGAAGCACAACTGGAGCCTGACGAAGGGTACCGACGCTTCGAACTCGCATTAGCACATTATGCGCGAGGGGATCGGCCCGCCGCCGACGCAGCGCTATCTGAAATGATTGCCAAGGACAGAAACTTGTTGGCTTATCAGATCGCTGAGGTTTATGCCTCACGAGGTGAAACCGACAAGGCCTTCGAGTGGTTGGAAATTTCATTTGATAATCGTGACACAGGGATGTTGGCCCTCTTAATTGACCCACTGATGCGCGGGTTGCGCGGTGATCCCAGATACAAGAACTTGGTCGCGAAAGTCGGTTTACCTACAAACTAATGAGCAACAAACCTTCGTTATTCTCCGAGCTAAGACGTCGCAATGTCTTCAGAGTCGCACTGACTTACGCGGTCGTGGCTTGGCTGTTGATTGAGATTGCGTCAGTGCTTTTGCCGCTAATCGACGCACCAGAGTCGATCATCACAGCATTCGTGGTCCTGCTCGCGCTCGGTTTTCTAGTGGCTCTGTTCATCTCGTGGGCTTTTGAAATGACACCGGAAGGCCTGAAACGGACACAGGATCTTTCGCCTGACGATATCATTCCGTATTGGAGTCGTCGCAAGTTCGCGACATTCATCTTTGGCGTGGCCGGCATTGCGTTTTGTCTTTCTGCTTACCACCTGCTCTTTCCCGCGCCGGCACGGAATCTTTCAAAAACCGAGACAGTTTCGACTTTGGAATCGTCATCTTCAGGTTCGGACTCGGAAAAAACGAGCGGATCTCGATCTGTCGAGCAACTTCTTCGTGACCTCGATGCGAAGTGGGCGAAAGCTGCAGCAGCTAAAGACGTCGAGCAGACTATCGCTTTCTATTCGGATGACGCGATCGTGTTTCCTCCAAACGCGCCGAGTGCAGCGACGAAGGAGACCATTCGAAATGGCTGGAAAGAGATGCTCACCAGTCCCGGCTTCGTCATCAGTTGGCAACCGACCAGAGTGCGGGTCGGCAAGGCTGGCGAGATGGCGTGGGTCGGCGGCGAGTACGAATTGACGATGAACGATGCGAGCGGAAAGCCGATTACCGATCGCGGGAAATACCTCGAGGTCTGGGAAAAACAAAGTGACGGAAATTGGAAATGCCGTGCGGACATGTGGAATTCCGACCTGCCCTCTTCGGCATCCGCAACTGCACAACAAAAATAAGCCGTTGGCCGTCGTGGAATTCTTCTGCACCCTCAAGCGGGTCACGTTCATCTAGAAAAACGGATTCGATGAATTGGGAAATGATTACAGCGATCGGCCAAATGGCTGCTGTATGCGTCGGAATTCCTTCAGTTATCTATTTCGCGGTCCAACTCCGCGAACAAACCAGAGAACGCCGCCAGGCTGCAGTAAATGCGCTTACCGTTCAATGGGGCGAATTAACGAAAGCGTTGCACGAAAACGCAGAGTTTACCGCAGTGTATCTTCACGGTGTGCAGTCCTTTCACGATCTCGATCCTGTATCGAAGCTTCGTTTTAGCGCGTTCCAGAATCGCTTCTTCAAGAATTTCGAAGGAATGTATTACTCAAGACGTGAAGGGATATTGAGCACCGAATTGTGGGATGAGATTGATCGAACCATGAGCGATTTCCTCGCGTACAAAGGAATTCAGGATTGGTGGCAGACACGCAGGCACTGGCACACCGAAGCGTTTGCTCGTGTCGTTGACGGCATAATCGCCAGAGCCGAAAAACCGACGGCGTATTCGACTTATGATTTGAAGCGGGTCGCTCTTCCTCAGGACAGCTAATGAGCGAAACTCGAGAATGGCCGCGAATTGCAGTCATAGGCGCAGGCGCGGTGGGTGGCTATTTCGGCGGGATGTTTGCCCGTGCCGGTGCGCCGATTGTTTTCATTGGCCGAAAACATTTCGCTGACGCCGTTAGCACGAATGGCCTTGTTCTCGATACCATCCATGGCAACGAGCGCATCAGAGCCACAGCCACAATCGAGATGAGCGCTATCCGGGATTGTTCGCTCATTCTATTGTGCGTAAAAGCGAACGATACATCAGCCGCTGCGAGACAAATGGCGCAATTCGTTAGGCCGAACGCGACAATAGTTTGTTTGCAAAATGGCGTGGACAATGCGGATCAAGTTCGTGCTGCTGCCAACATCGATGTGGTACCAGCCGTGGTTTACGTGGCTGTTTCCGTGCCCGAATCCGGTCGCGTCAAACATCTCGCGCGCGGTGATTTGATCATCGGACCGCCATCCGAACCAATGAAGAAACTGGCAGATCTTTTCATTCGCGCTGGCATCCCCTGCGAACTGTCCAACAACATCGAGGGAGAACTCTGGCTGAAGCTGCTTCGTAATTGCGCACTCAACGCGATCTCCGCATTGGGACACGTCCGGTATGGTCAGATCGCACAGAGTGACGATGCCAAAAAAGTCATGCGACATATTGTGGAAGAAGTGCTGGCCGTGGCTCGCGCGGCCGGAGTCATCTTGCCTGGCGTTGATGATCCTCAGTCCGGAATGGCGGCGGCGATGGAGCTTGCGTCACAAATGGCGGACGCATTTTCTTCTACCGCGCAGGATCTGGATCGGGGCGCGCTGACAGAGATCGATGCACTCAACGGCTACATTTCTCGTCGCGGTGCTGAGCTTGGCATTCCCGTGCCGGTGAATCACGTACTGTTCACTTTGGTGAAGTTGGCTGAACAAACACGCGCCACCTGACCGGATGGTGATTGTTTCGAAGAAAAGCTTGCGTCGGAAAGTAACAAAATTGAAATGCTGCAGTTGCTCGAGCGTTATGATTTCATTCACTTCACACATGCGCGATTTAATTCAGGCAATGTCGGGATATGGAAAGCTGATCTTGATGGTCATCGTGTTGCCGTTAGGTGCCGCGACTAACTTGAATGCCGCTTTAGAGGTAGACGAAAAGGCCGTGGCCACTTTGGACACGAAATATCAAGCCGCAGTTAAATCCAATGATGCCGTTACCATGGACCAGATTTTAGCGGACGACTTCGTCCTGGTGACCGGGCGCGGCAAGGTTTTTAGCAAAACCGATTTGATTGAATCAGCTCGAAAAAAAGAAGTCACCTACGAACGGCAGGACGAAGAACCGGGAACACAAAAAGTCCGAGTATGGGGCGACACGGCAGTGGTGACTGCGCTGCTTTGGATCAAGGGGATGCAGGGAGGCAAACCAATTGATTACAAACTATGGTTTAGCGACACCTACGTCCGCTCTCCGACGGGCTGGCGGTACGTGTTCGGTCAGGCTTCTCTACCTTTGCCTCAATCGCAATCCAAGTAAGCCGACTGGATCTCCGCGCCTGGCGCGGCTTTGATAGTAAACCGCGATCATCGCCCGTCTGTCTGTTTCACCAGAGATTCTACATTCGAGCGCAAAAGAGTTTGCCGCGAAATTTTAAAAAAAAAGAGCTTGCGTGTCCAATAGTGTTATAGTTAACTATAACACTAAATGAGACGCATCGCTCAATCGAAGCCGGACCGCTGGCACCCGGCAAAAAAGCTGCCTGGAGCATCGAATGAGTCGTGAATGGAATGACACTCAACCAATCTATCGCCAACTTCGCGATCGTGGCGTGCATATGATTCTCGATGGCGTGCTCAAGGAAGGCGATCCGTTGCCATCAGTGCGCACTGTCGCAGCCGAGTTTCGAGTGAATCCCCTTACCGTGTTGAAAGCTTACCAGGAATTAGTCGACGAGAATCTGGTCGAGATGAAGCGCGGCCTCGGCATGTTCGTCAAACCAGGTGCGCGTGATCAGTTACTGAAAGGTGAACGCCAGAAATTTCTAAACGATGAATGGCCGCGGATCGCAGAAAAGATCGAGAGGCTCGGTCTCACACAAAGAGAACTGAATGCCGCAGCAGCGCGCCGCTCGTTACCGGGAAGACGTTAATGTTATGGCGACAATAGAAGCACGCGGGCTTCGAAAGACGTTCGGGGCGACGGTCGCTCTGGCTAGTATCGATCTTCGTGTCGAAGAAGGTCGGATCCTCGGAATGATCGGCCCCAATGGCGCAGGAAAAACAACCGCCCTCAATGCGATCCTTGGCCTCACATCATACGAAGGAGAGTTGAAAGTGCTCGGCCGCGATCCGTGGATAAACCGTGACGAGCTCATGCGTGAGGTCTCCTTCATTGCGGACATTGCGGTATTGCCGCGCTGGATCCGGGTTTCGCAGTTGCTCGATTACGTCGCCGGCGTGCACCCGCGATTCGATCGCCCCAAAGCAGAAAATTTTCTGGCAAGAACAACGATCAAACGCACCAGCAAGGTCAGGGAATTATCGAAGGGGATGGTAGCGCAGCTGCATCTCGCGATTGTGATGGCAATCGACGCGAGGTTGCTGGTGCTGGATGAGCCGACGCTTGGCCTGGACATCTTGTATCGCAAACAGTTTTACGATTCGTTGTTGAACGATTATTTCGATCGCAGCCGCACGATCATCGTGACAACCCATCAGGTGGAAGAGGTTCAGGACGTTTTGACCGACCTGATGTTTATCGACCGCGGCCGGATCGTGCTCGAGTGCAGTATGGAAGAATTCGATTCGCGTTACCTCGAAGTGATGGTGAATCCCGAGCATCTCGCTGCGGCGCACGCCCTGAAGCCGATACACGAACGGCCGGTATTCGGACGCAGCGTGCTGTTATTTGATCGGGTTGACCGTGACCAGCTCGAAATATTGGGCGAGGTGCGCCGTCCCAGTATCGCCGATCTGTTCATCGCGGTGATGAGTAACAGCGCAGCCCAGGCACAAAACGCGGGTGCCCGGATAACCGAGGAGAACGCGGCAGTGCGATGAGCGCGCATGTCCGGGGAGCGCACGCGGCTCGCGTGCTGGCGATGACGCCCCGTCATCGCGAACTTTTCCTTCCTCGAAGATTCCACATCGTGTGCATGAAGACTGTTTCGGCGAGGGCGCCGAAACCAGCACGCGAGCCGCGTGCGCTCCCAGGAAACCTGTCGCCGCGTCAAATTGCCTAACGAAATGAATGCTCAATCAAACGCTCTGCCTCAGTCTACCGGGGCCAGCGACCCCGTTTACAAATCCAGCACGCCGCAGCCGTTCTATTGGTCAGTGCGTCGTGAACTTTGGGAGAACCGTTCAATCTACGTCGCACCGATACTTGTCGCGAGTGTCGTGTTAGTCGGTTTTCTCGTCAGCACGGTCGGGCTGCCAGAGCGTCGCCGGGAAGTTTTGCTCCTCGATTCTGCCAAGGCGCAAGCTAAGATCGAAGTGCCGTATAACATGGCGGCAATCATGTTGATCCTGACCGCCTTCGTCGTTGGGGTGTTCTATTGTCTCGACGCGCTGTACGGCGAACGCCGCGATCGCAGCATCCTGTTCTGGAAATCGCTGCCGGTATCGGATTCCACCACTTTGTTCTCGAAGGCGACGATCCCGCTCGTCGTTCTGCCACTGGTAACTTTCGCGGTCGTAGTGGCAACACAGCTGGTCATGATGCTTTGGACCAGCGTGTTGCTAATAGGGCATGGCATGAGCCCTGCATCAACCTGGACACATGTTCCGCTGTTGCAAAATTCATTGATTCTTTTTTACGGATTAGTCGCGATTGCTCTTTGGCATGCGCCGATCTATGGCTGGGCTCTATTGGTTTCAGGCTGGGCGCGGCGCGCAACTTTTCTTTGGGCAGTCCTGCCCTTTCTCGCGATCGCGTTTTTCGAGAGGATCACGTTCGGCACTTCGCATTTCGGTGCGATGCTCAAGGATCGTTTGATGGGATTCGCACCGACGGCATTTGCCTTTAAAATGCACTCGGTCGATTGCCCGCAACTCACCCCTGCTGCATACCTGAGCTCCCCCGGTCTTTGGTTCGGACTAATAGTTGCCGCGGTGTTCATCGCTGTAGCAATCCGGCTGCGCCGTTATCGCGGGCCGCTTTGACCCACAAACATGCACGCACTCAATTGTAGTACAGTACGACTCGATTCCAGGGCGAGCGCACCGCTTGCCAATCATCTGACGGCAAGCGGACCGCCTGCCCTACAAATGCACATCTGAGTCTGAACCTAACGAGCGAAAGTTTATGCATCCAACCGACAAAGCCGCTCGTATCGCAGGCGCGGTGTATGCGTCAATGGTATTTACCGCGCCATTCAGTTTAATCTATGTTCCCAGCAAGCTGATCATTCGCGGAGATGCCACGGCAACTGCCGCCAACGTTCTTGCTCACGAGACTCTCTTCCGTCTTTCGATCTTTGCCGAACTTGTTGGGCACGTCATTTTCATTTGCCTGGGAATCGCGCTTTATCGATTACTGAGCAACGTAAACAGGACCTGGGCGTTGTTGATGGTCGGCTTTGTTCTGGTCTCGGCTGCCGTGGGGTTTCTCAACACGCTAAACAACGTCGCTGCTGTTGTTCTTTTTCGAGGCGGCGAATTTCTCAGCGTGTTCGACTCCGCCCAGCTTAACGCTTTGGGTATGCTGTTCATTCGACTGCATTCTCAGGGGATCTTTATCGACGAGATCTTCTGGGGAGTATGGCTCTTTCCGTTTGGGTTGTTAGTCTTTCGCTCCGGATTTTTGCCTCGTTTCCTCGGTGTCTGGCTGATGATCAATTGTTTCGGCTACGTGGCTCTCAGCGTGATTGCGTTGTTCTTTTCATCTTACTACAACACCGCCTTTAAGATGCTCCAGCCGGCCTTTTTTGGAGAGCTGGCAATCATGCTGTGGCTGCTTATCAAAGGCGCAAAGCTGCCACCGCTTGAGCTCGCCGCAGTGGAAATGAAGGCGGTATGAATATGGTCGATGATTCGCAACGCAGAGCTGCGAGAATCGCGGGAGTTACAGGCCTGCTCGCCGTGGTGATTGTCGTCTTCGGGAATTACGTATTGCTTAGTCCTCTCATTGTTCCGCGCGATGCAGCAGAAACGGCCCGGAACATTATGGCACACCAAACGCAGGTGCGAATTGCGCTTATTTGTTTTCTGCTGTACAGCGCAAATGTTGTTGTTCTACTCGCAGCGCTTTATGTCATTCTCAGGCCGGTAGATCGGATTCTGGCCTTGATTGGAGCGCTGTTCCGTCTGGTATTCGCGGTATTATGGCTCCTGGCCACACTTAATCTGCTTGGCGCGCTACGGTTACTCGGAACCGCACCTTACCTTCTAGTATTCCAACCGGACCTCGTCCGAGCTTTGGCAAGGCTGCAGATCGCGGCGAATTTCGACGATTATTACATCGGTCTGCCATTTTTCGGACTGGCGGCGACTGTTTGTGCGTACCTATGGTTGAAGTCGGGCTACATCCCAAAAACGTTGGCCGTTTTCGGTATAGTTTCATCTGCATGGTGCGTAATCTGCGCTTTTGTGTTCCTGGTCTTTCCGAATTTCAACAAAGTCGTTAACGACTACATCTTTGATACCCCCATGGCCGTCTTTGAACTCGTGGTCAGTCTGTGGCTTCTGTTCAAGGGGTTACAGCCGGCAGAAACCCTGGAAAAATCTGAACGTGCTACCAACCTTCATCATCATACATTCCCCATATTCTTATGAAAATAGTTACTGCTGTTATTAGTTGCTCATTACTCCTTGCAGGGATCGCGTGTGCATCCTCGTTGCAGGAGCAAAACAAGGCCCTCGCGAAACGCGCGTTCGAGGAACTTCTTAGCAAAGGACGATTCGAGCTCGCGCAACAACTTTATGCCAAAGATTTCGTCAATCATGGCATTCACCGAGAGATCAACTTCGACGAAGATCAGGCGGCCTTGAAAGGATGGCACGAAGCATTTCCAGATCTCACGATCGTGCCTGAAAAACTGATCGCCGAAGGCGATCTGGTCACGATCTACTGGGTTGCGCGCGGCACCAATACCGGTGCCGGCAACGGCTTGCCCGCCACTGGGAAGAAAGCGGAACAGTCTGGGATTACCATCTGGCGGATCGTGAACGGAAAAATCAAAGAGGAATGGTCTGCGTTCGATCAACTTTCGCTGATGCAACAACTAGGACTTCTTTCGGGACAAAAAACAACTGGCGCTACTGAAAACGATGCAACTAACACGAAAAAGGAATGAAGTGACAACCGTAAGGGATAAATCCGAAGCAACGCATCCTCGTAAGCTATGGAAGCGCTTGGTTAAATGGAGTCTGCTTACCGTTTTTGTGCTGCTGGTCTTGTGGGGCTTTATCACCTATTGGACCTCCACTAACGACTGCGCGCGCTACGCGTCGGCTCCAGCCAATCCGATGAAAGCCATTGTCTATTGCGACTACGGTGTTTCCAATCTGAAATTTCAGGAGATCGAAAAACCAACGCCGGCGGACGATCAACTTTTGGTGAGAGTTCGCGCGGTTTCGGTGAATCCGCTGGACTGGCACTTTATCGAAGGCACACCGTACATCGGCCGCTTTCTCTTTGGATTTGGAGCGCGCAAGCCAAAGGATACGCGACTTGGGGTTGATTTCGCCGGTACGGTAGAAGGAGTCGGCAAAAACGTCACCAAATACAAACCGGGCGACGAAGTGTTTGGCGGCCGCACGGGGGCTTTCGCTCAGTATGTGTGTGTTCGCGAATCTCGAGGCGTGGCATTGAAGCCGGCTAACATTACGTTTGAACAAGCTGCATCCGTTCCCATCGCAGCGATCACCGCGTTACAAGCGCTTCGAGACAAGGGGCACGTGCAAGCAGGACAAAAGGTTCTGATAAACGGAGCATCGGGCGGCGTGGGCACTTTTGCAGTGCAGCTTGCGAAATCGTACGGCGCAAACGTGACCGGCGTTTGTAGCACGCGCAATCTGGATATGGTCCGATCTATCGGCGCTGATCACGTTATCGATTACACAAAGGAAGATTTCTCCAAGACTGGACAACGCTATGACCTGATCCTCGATAACGTTGGAACTCAACCATTGTCGCACTTCAGGCGCGCGCTCGAACCGAAGGGCCAATGCGTCATGATCGGAGGTGGAGGGCCAAACGACGGGCGCTTCATCGGTCCTATGGCTCGCCCCATTAAAGCGATCCTCGTTTCGCCGTTCGTGAGCCAGAAGTTCGGAATGTTATTAGCCCAGCTGAATCACGATGACCTCGCATTTCTCGCGGACTTGATGCAATCCGGGAAAGTGACGCCAGTCATTGATCGAACTTACAAATTGAGCGATCTGCCCGACGCGATCCGATATCTCGAACAAGGTCATGCTCGGGGCAAAGTAGTTGTCGCTGTGGAGTAACAGCGCATTAAAAAAGCTCGCTCTCTCTAGGCGTAGGTGATCTCATTGCGTGTGATAAAGATTTTGTCCGTTTTAGCAGCGGCAGTCGTGCCGATGCTGTGTTTCGCTGCGGATCCCACGTGGAACCCGGCTGATGCAGCCAAAGAGGCAGAGCAAGACATTCGCTCAGGGCACATCAAATTTTATTGGGCGGGCAGCGTTGGGGTTGGACCAGTC
>JBLMXH010000177.1:0-2935 GCA_050257685.1 Nitrospirota bacterium | reverse complement strand
CGTAAGCCATTGGGTGTCGAGCAGGATGAATTTGCGCGCGCGCAGGTGTTCCACCAGCGCGGCGAGTGCTATCTTGGACGCATCGGTTATTCGATGAAACATTGATTCGCCAAAAAAAGCGCCACCGATTGCGACTCCGTAAAGACCTCCCGCCAGCGTGTTCTCTTTCCAGGTTTCGACGGAATGTGCGTAGCCGAGTTCATGCAAACGCGTGTAGCTCTCAATAATTTCGCGATTAATCCATGTGTCTTTTCGTTCCGCGCAAGCATGGATCACAGCCGGGAACGCTTTGTCCATGGTGATTTCAAACAGCTTCCTGCGCGCCAGACGCCGCAACGCGTGCGGAACGTGAAAATTCTCCAACGGCAGGATGGCGCGCGGATCCGGCGAAAACCATTCGATCGAACTATCCTTCATGGCCATGGGGAAAACACCGAGTCGGTACCCTTGGAGCAAAAGATCGGAATCAATCACAACCGTTAAAATGTTAAAGCGTTAAAGTGTTGAAGCGGCAAGAGCGTTGTCATTCTGAGCGGAAGGAAGAATTCTTTGGTTAGCCTCCGGAATGCACCGGGACAATAATCGGAGATGCTTCGCTTCGCTCAACATGACAGCGTTGCGCTTTAACTGTTCAAACCCTTCAACCCTCTTGCAATGAAATCGGCGCTTCATAGAATACGCGGATGAGGCCCCTTTCGATTCTGCTGGCAATTGTTTCGCTGGCCTTGAGCGGTTGTGCGGATCCGCTCGAACAACGCACCACACAGGAAGTGCAACAGCAGTTGGAGCGCGGGGTCACCGGACAGGGGACAATTGGGCCACTGGACCGCCCTCCCGACGACCCGGCTGCGGCACATAGTGTGCCACAAACGCATCCGTAGAGTGTGAATACTTCAGAACGCCCAAAACACTCGAAAATCATCATCCTCGATTTCGGGTCACAGTACACGCAGGTCATTGCGCGCCGTATTCGCGAATGCCAGGTATATTCGGAGATTGTTCGCTTCGACACGCCAGCAGCTGAAATCGCTGCGCTGCAAGCCAACGGTCTGATTCTTTCGGGCGGACCGGCCAGTGTTTACGACAAGGGCGCTCCTCAACTCGATCCGGAAATCTTTTCGCTAGGCCTTCCCGTCCTGGGAATTTGTTATGGGCTCATGTTGATGGCGCATCACCTTGGCGGCAAGGTTGTGTTCACAGGACGCCGGGAATATGGCGCCGGTGTATTGCACATCCCAAATGAATCGGAACTGTTCGATGGATTAGGGGGACAGCTCGATGTTTGGAACAGTCACGGTGACGAAGTAACAGCGTTGCCGGACGGCTTTCGCGTTGTTGGCACCACCGAGGGCTGCGATTTCGCAGCGGTGGAAGATCCGAAACGCAAAATTTACGGCCTCCAATTTCACCCCGAAGTCGCGCACACGCCGCGAGGCAAAGAAGTTCTACAAAATTTCGTCTATCACATCTGCCACTGCGCAATGGATTGGACGATGGGTTCGTTCATCGAGGAAGCTTGCGCTCGCGTCAGAAAGCAGGTCGGCGACGAACGGGTCGTGCTCGGTTTGAGCGGAGGTGTTGACTCCTCAGTGACAGCGGCGCTCCTACACAAAGCCATCGGCGACCAACTTACGTGCATCTTCGTGAACAACGGGCTCCTGCGGGCGCGCGAGGAAGAAATCGTGCAACGGGTGTTCGACGAAAATTTTCACATCAAACTCAAATATGTTGACGCGTCCGAGCGGTTTCTGTCGAGGCTGCGCGGGGTCACTGATCCGGAGGAAAAACGCAAGATCATCGGCAACGAGTTCATCCGCGTGTTTGAAGACGCGGTGACGGAATTAGCTAAAGAAGACCCAACACCGAATGTCGAACATCGGAAGTTCAAGTTTTTGGCACAAGGCACGCTTTACCCTGACGTGATCGAGAGCGTGTCGATAGAGGGCAATCCAGCGCAGGTAATCAAGACTCATCACAACGTTGGCGGTTTGCCGGAGAAAATGCATTTCGAGTTGGTCGAGCCGGTGCGACAATTGTTCAAGGACGAGGTGCGCCAGGCCGGACTGCAGCTGGGCCTCCCGAAGGAAATTGTTTACCGGCAGCCTTTCCCCGGGCCGGGTCTCGCCGTCCGCATTCTGGGCGAGGTTACGCCCGAGCGATTGTCGATCCTGCGGGAAGCGGACACGATCGTGCAAAGCGAAATGGAAGCTGCCGATTGGTACTATAAAGTCTGGCAATCGTTCGCCGTCCTGCTCCCGGTGCAATCGGTCGGCGTCATGGGCGACCAACGCACTTACGAAAGCACGGTTGCGTTACGCATCGTTGAAAGCCAGGACGGCATGACTGCCGACTGGGTGCGCATTCCCTACGAACTTCTGGCTCGCATTTCCAATCGCATCAGCAACGAAGTCAAAGGGGTCAACCGTGTGGTGTTCGACATTTCCAGCAAACCCCCCAGCACGATCGAGTGGGAGTGAGGGCGGTTACTTCCCGATTGGCGATTTGGCACTCAACCGACCTGGGAGATGGCGTGCATGAACTCGGAGAAGTCTTTGCCGTTGCGGGCGGCATGATTGAGCGCCTCCAGGCGCTTGTCCCAGGCGGCTTCAGGCAAAGCGACGCGATACGAATAATTGCCGTTTGTAAAAACAATTTCGTCCCACTGAATGGAGGAAATCCCGTCGTTGAAACGCGCTACGGCACGACCCCGGAAAAACGCCCGGGTGGTTCCAGGCGGGTTGAAGATTGCGGCCTTTATTTCGTCCTCGCTCGTCACGCGCCGCATCAAACCTTTGCGTAACAGCTCGTAGTACAGCCCGCGGTCGAGATCGAGATTGTGGTATTCGAGGTCGATCGATTGCAACCAGGAATCGTTCCAGGAGAGTTTTTCTTCCTCCTGCAATGCGTCTAACAGAAACTTTTTCGCCGCCCAATC
>JBLMXH010000176.1:0-27525 GCA_050257685.1 Nitrospirota bacterium | reverse complement strand
TTTTGATCGGTCGAGGTTGCGCTATTCCCCTCGGCCGCTCTCTTTGCCGCCCATCGGGCCTTCATTGCGGCAGCAAGTTGCGCGCGGCGCTCCGGTGAGAGATTCAGTTTTTTCTTGGGTTTCTTGGCACTGCTCGGTTTGTTTCCGGCTGACGCAGTAGCGCGGGCGGCCGATTTTCTCGCAGCTTTCAACGCTTTTGCGGTTTCGGCCTGTTGCAGTTTGCGTTTCAGCCTGGCCAGTTTCTCGGAGCCTTCCCGGAGACATTTCTCGAGTTGCTGGATCCTCTTTTTTAACTTCTTCGGCTTCATGGTTGTCCTCCTCCTCTCGTCGGTCGGCGATTAACGATTGCGTTTTGACTTAATGGCAAAATGCTCGCGATGTCACGCCATTCTTTGGCCAGACTTGCTTGTTCTGCCGAGAAAATTCCTGGTCATTCGCCCGTTGCTATCGGGCGGCCGAGAACAACGTCCTTCTTTGTCCAGATAAAACGTTTGCGCATTTTGCCGAGATATGCGCGAGAACGAGATGATTGCCCGATAACTTATTTTGCCGCAAAGGGGGCGACAAGTTTCTGGAATCGCGGGACTTCGCGCAGTGGCTGAAACATGGGGTCGAGTCTGAGCAAGGCGGGCGTAAGAGGCGGGTTTGCAGCTAATGGCGCCTCGTACGGAATTGAAAGCAGCTTTTCCAAGGCGGAGATCGACTGGTCTACATCACCAATGTGAGCTGTCACGCGAGCCAAGATTTCCAGAGGCCTCGGACCGGTAAGCGCGTCTTTCTCGATCGGGGCCATTTCTATCGCGCGTTGAGCCAGAGTCATTGCAGCATCGTTGTCACCAAGAGCGACGTTGGTAAGAGCGAGATCTCCCATTAACACAAAATTATCAGGCTGTTCTTTGAGGAACTGTTCCAACTCGGTGCGAGCCTGGCTCCAGGTTTCGCGCGCGGCTTGGTGGTCACCAGCAACTTCTTCGGCCCAGGCTAACCAAAAGCGGAGTTCGCCAGCATAAAAACCAAGTGTTTGATCAGGCTTGGCGAGGATCTCCTTTAGCTGAGCAATCACTTTCCGCGGGCGGGACTCCAGAATACCTTGGTACACTTGTGTTTCCAACGCGTTCACATAACCGACTCCCAGCCGAAGAGGAGCTAGAAGCGTCCCGGCGCGCGGAAGATCGCCTTGCGCTTGTGCGATTCGCGCTTTTAACACAATCGTGTCTATGTCGTCGGGAGTGATGTTGAGAATCTGCTCAAGCTTCGCGAGCGCTTCCGGAAAACGGCGAAGGCAAACGTAAGAACGAGCGTGTTGTGAGAGTAGATTAACGTTGCGCGGATCCACTTTCTCAGCTTGTTGGAAGTAAGCCTCGCTCCCGTCCCAGTTACCTCGCCTCCTTTCAACAAAAGCCAGGCCTTGAAGAACCCGGCTGCTTTGGGGCAGGACGCGCCGTGCCTGCTCAAGGTACTTCAACGCTGTGTCATAGTCCTTCAAGCAGGCATAGTGATAGAAACCCGTAGCTAACAAACCCTCACCGAGGTTCGGCTGTAGCTTCAGAGCATTTTCGGCTGCCTCACGTGCTTCTTCGCGAAGAGTAACTGTTGGTTGAAGACTCTGTGTAACATAACCACTCGCATCTACATAAGAGAGCAGCGCCCAGCCAAGAGCGAAGTTAGGATCTAATCGCACTGCTTCTTTGACGTATTTCTGCGCTCCGAGTGAGTTCTCCGGTGTGAATGCAGTCTTCAGCGTGTAGGCCAGGCCGCGGAGATATGAATCATAAGCCTGAGGATTGCTGGTAGGCCTGGCGGCGATGACTTGTTGTTCCTCACCTGTGAGTTTCGCTCTCAACTGATCGGCGATGGTTTTGGCCACGTCACTTTCGACTGAAAAAATATCTGTCAGTTTACGATCGAATGTATCTGACCAAAGGTGTGAATCCGTGGCCGCCTTGATCAGCTGCACGTTAACGCGAACGGTGTCGGCGCTCTTCTGCACGCTGCCCTCCAGAATGTGGGCCACACCAAGTTGTCTTGCGATCTCGCGCAGGTTTTTCGGGGCGCTTTGATAATGCTGTGTAGAAGTGCGCGAGATCACCTTCAGATTGGCGATTTTTGATAAGCGCGTGAGGATTTCGTCCTGTATTCCCTCGGCAAAATAAGCGTTCTCTTTGTCGCTACTGAGATTTTCGAACGGCAGCACAGCGATCGATCGTTCCTCTGGAGTGAGTGGCCGCAAGCGCTGATACAGCCACATTCCACATCCAATGGCTACGATGGCCAAAATCAAAGCCACATTTACGACAATGGATTTTTTGCGTCGCCAGCGCGCTTCAGGATTGAATCTGTCGTTGCAGCTATGAACGGCGAGGAGCAACTCGCGCGCCGATTGCGGTCTGTTGCTCGGATCGGCAGCGAGCATCGATTTCAGCAGCGCAATGACCCGGCCCGGGAGGTGCAGGCCCTTGAGCTGTTCCAATGGCAATTGTGTCGTTTGACGCGCACGAATTTCTTCCATAGTGCGCCCGACAAACGGCGTGCGACCGGTGAGGAGATACCACAGGGTAACGCCTAACGAATAAATGTCCGAGCGGGTATCAACCGGCAGTTGCCCTGCGCCTGCGAACTGCTCCGGACTGGCAAACGCTGGTGTACCAATGAAACCGGCGTGTGTTTGCTCGGCGCTGAATTGCGTTTGCGGGCCCATGACTTTAGCCACTCCATAGTCAATCAGTTTTACCCGAAGCGCGCCGGTTGGATCGGATTCGAGCATCACGTTTGATGGCTTGATGTCCCTATGAACAACACCGCACGCTTCTGCAGCGACCAGAGCCCGTGCTGCTTGTTCAATGACATCCAATGCAAGGCCGAGCGGCATCGGTCCATCGCGGCGTACACGTGCTTCGAGCGTTTCACCTTCGACCAATTCCATCGCGTAGAAACATTCGCCGTCTTGTTCTCCGTAATATGTGACCCGGGCGACATTTGCGTGCCGAATGTTCGCTGCCGCACGCGCTTCGCGGAGAAAGCGGGATCGCGCGCCAGGATTTTGCGCGACCTTGCGATCGATGACCTTGAGAGCAACAAGGGAGTTCAAAACTGTATCACGCGCGCGGTAAGTGATGGCCATCGCTCCAGCACCGAGTTCAACGGGAAAACCGTCTGCTCCAGTCACTACTTCAAAATGGGCGTACCTCAGTGGTCCAGGCACCAGTCGGCTCCGCGACGCTGGTCGTTCCGGCTGTTCGTCATCCCCCAGGAAAGTGAGACTAACGAGGCACCGCAGGCATTCGCCGTTCGGACCACGTTGAGTCAACGGTCGACCACACGTCGCGCAGGTCTCTTCAGTTTCACTCTGCGTCTTCGCGGTTCCGAGGCCAACGCTGATGTCGTCCATTTCAGAAACGCTGCTTCAGGCCATCAGTATTTGATAAAGATGGCGCAGTTCTCCATCGATGTCTGCGGGATCAGACACCGTACTGCCCACTTCTATTCTCAAGGACTCGCGGAATCGCAGGCGAAGACGTGACAGCCAGGTTCGCAAAGTCGCGACTGGCACTTCGAGTCGAGCTGCGGCTTCTTCCTGGCTGGGCGGCTTGGCGCTGCCGCCGGCCACAAACGGTCTTAATTCTTCGAGCCACTCAGCTTTTCCTTCCGCCTCAAATTCGTTTTGCAAATTCTTCCATGCCCGTGAAACGATGTTCGACGCCCACACGAGATCGTAGCAAGCGGCATCGCTCAGATGAACAGTCGCAAGCATCGCCGCCTCGGCTTCGGGCAGATGCTGCTCGATGGACAGGACCTGCCGACCACCGCCTCGCTTAAGCGCCCGCGCACGATCGTACTCGTTGTACAAAAAATTTTCCAGAGATCCGAGCAGAAATGTGCGCAGGCGACCCTTCTGGCGATCCGCCCGGCTCAACGTGTTTTGTTCAAGCAGTTGAGCGAAGAAACCTTGGACCAGGTCCTGTGCATCAGCAGAGGAATGTCCGCGGTGACGAAGGAAACTGTAAAGTGGCGGCCAATAGGCTTCGCAAAATCCGGACAGCGCCTGCTGAGCAGAGTCCTCTGACTCGGGTTCCCCGGCACGAAACACCACGGTCCAGTGCGTCGTTTGAAACGAAGCACCGCCCTCCTGCAGAGTTCCAGGGATTGCCTTCGTGGGAACAGAGCGTCGCGCACAAGACTTGACTTTGCGAGAATAAAATCGCGGGACTGCTCTGTAGTGGCAGCTGCTCGCCTGTTTTCGAAAGGAACACCAGGCGCCATGGCTTGCGCTCCTATATGGATGTCGCCGGGATACGTTCCCGTTTAGAAAACCGCACAAAGATCTGTGTTGTTTGTGGCGACCTGGCTTGCCGCGATATACGGAGTGTGAACATTACGCGCAGGCGCCTGCCCCTGCTCCCGCGCGATCGCGCCGAAGCTCAGGAGTGCAAAGACTGTAGCTACAGCCAACGCCACGATCGCTTCGGTAGAGAATTTCATGACGATTATGTGTTTTGAAACGACGCCTTGAGTAGAAATTCCTTCCACCCGCCGCCGGAGTTGAAGGAAGCCATGCTGTAAACCAGAAATGGATCGTGCTTCCGATAGGTCGCGCGCATCAGGGACCGCAATACCGAGCTTAATAACTTTTTCATGCTAAACAGATGCAGGTAATTGATTGCTCTCGGCGACTTCCGGGTTTCGGTAGGTTTCCAAAACGCGAGCGACTGAGGAACTGAGTTTTCGGGAAAGACGACTAGCGCGTCGAATCCAGTAATGAAATGGCCCTAGCGCCGCGTCGGCGAGAAGTTCCGTCCGGACCAGTTCGGGGCAGAGATCGAGCAACTTACAAACGTTCATGAACGAATACGGCCAGGAAGAATCGTAGGCCGTGATCCAACTATGAGCATCGAGGTAAACTTCCCGATCGGCGGCTTTGGTGGCTGTTCGGTAACGCCGCAAATCGTATGCCGCCTGTTTCAGAACACCCACAGCAAGGCCTTTTTCAGGCGTGGGGGCTGCTGGTTCGGCCGGTGGAGTAACAAAATGGGCGCTTTGAGCATTGCCGGATTCGGCATTCAAAAACGCGGCGAGCTGCTCGCGCGACATTCGGCCCAGGAGCTTTTGGGTCAAGTCTCCGCTCCCGAAACCGTTCGGAAACACCATAAACTGTCCCGTAAGTTCAGGGGTTTCAGTAATACTTTTGTCCAATACCAGGTTCATCATGTTGATACTTGATTGATTCGTTTCATCCCTTTCTAAAGATTTTGCGGGCGGATATTTCAAAAAATTTGAATTTTTTTTATTTTGGCCCGCAATTTCGCTGGGTGGGTGCATTCCGGAGACTTGAGTAACGAGCGGAAGACGGAGTCGCGACGCTCTCGTCGATCATCTCCGGCGCGAGGGCGCCGGCTCCATCGATTTTCGACCGCTGGACGCCACTTCGGGTGACGGCATTCGTGCACGGCTATTGCTCAACCTTGTAAACGACCATGCCGCGTGCCTGGTAATTCGAGAGCGCCTGCGGATGATCGCGGTTGCACGTATGCACCCAGACGCGTGACGGGTTCGGCTCCATACGCCACGCCGTTTCGATTGCGCTTGTTAGCAAAGCGCCGCCCAATCCTCGCCCGATCCAGTCAGGCAGCAATCCGAAGTAAGCAATCTCAACTCCGCCTTCGGTGTCCCGTCGGAGCTCATAATAGCCAGCGAGAGCGTCGTCATAGTATCCTGCAAACGTCCGCAACTCGGGCGCTGTCGCGTAGTCCTGCCATTGGTCATTTGTCCACGATCGTTTGTCGATCCAATCCCACTGCTCACCGACGCGAAGATAAAGATCGCGATTAAACCGCCAATCGCGATTCGTCTTTTCACGAATGTGAAATTGTGAACCCGCGCGCGTTGGCCGTAACTGATTCGCTGATCGCATTTCAAGATACGTGGTTGTAAGGGGCTCGCGCTGCATCGATATCACCGATATTTCACACATTTTGAGCTGTCATGTGCAAAAGACGATTAGCTTCGGCAAACTGCACTCCCAATCGTTTGAGCGAGTGAATGTCGATCTCTTGAGAAGAGGGCTGCAGGTGGAAGAATAATCAGAAGGAAATTTTCAGAACCAGCATGCCTAAAAAGAAGTCGCGTCCACAGAAGCGCCGCCGCCGTTCGATCATCACATTTGAGATGATTCGGCTTGACCGGACGGCAACGGAACCGCTTCACGAGCAACTCTACCGCCAGATCCGGGACGAACTGAAATTGGGAAGGTTCAGCGAAGCCTCATCTCGACTTCCCTCCTCGCGGGTTCTGGCCACAGACCGCGGAGTATCCCGATCGACGGTGAGGCTCGCGCTTTCAAAACTTCATGCTGAAGGTTATCTCCGTTCAAAACCCGGGTCGGGCACATTCGTCGCGAATCTTCTTCCGGAAAGCTTTTTGACCGCAGGCCAACCCAAAACCTGCGAGATAATCCAGCGTGCGGCTCGCATTTCTGACCGGGTAAGAGCAATTCCGGATAAACGCGTTGGAAATCAGTTCGATCTCGGAGCCACAGGAGCTGGACCGGGCGTGTCGCTGGTAGCGAGCATTCCAGCTGTCGATGAATTTCCAATAGCTATATGGGAACGTCTTCGAGCTCAGGTTCTGGCAAAGAAAGGCGTTAACTTGTTGCGATATTCGTCAAATCGTGGCGACGTCGACCTGCGCAAGGCACTTGCAGCGTACTTGTGCGATTTCAGAGCAGCGCGCTGTCATCCGGATCAGATCGTTATTGTGGCGGGTATGCAGCAGGCGATGCTGATCAGCGCGATGGCCGTGCTGAATCCGGGTGAGACCGCATGGATCGAAGATCCTTGTTATCAGCAAACCCGAAGGGTCCTTAGTTTGGCCGGAATTAAGATAGTTCCCAAACCCATCGACACCGAAGGAATCGTAATTGCGCGATCGCCAAAGGAACCACTGCCGAGGATGATTTACGTAACACCTTCCCATCAATTTCCTCTCGGGGTTACGATGAGTTTTGAGCGTAGGACCGATTTGCTCGATTTTGCGCGTGCTCACAATGCATTCATTTTCGAGGACGATTACGACGCGGAGTTTCGCTTCGTCGGACCACCTTTACCTTCGTTACAAGGAATCGATAACGCCGGTCGAGTGATTTACGCAGGCACGGTGAGCAAAATTTTGTGTCCTGCTTTGCGCCTGGGATACATCGTTGCACCGGAGCAGCTGGTGGATGCGTTTGTGAAGATCCGAAGTGCAATGGACCAGCACTCGTCCCCGATCGAACAGGCAACGCTTGCCCGTTTTATCACTGAGGGTTTTTTCCTCAGTCATATCAAGCGAATGCGAACGATTTATGCGGAGCGGCGAGATTTCTTCATCAAACAATTCAATGAGCTGCTTGGTAACCGTTTCACTTTGCAGGTTCCCGAAGCTGGCTTGAACATCGTCGCCTGGTTGAAACGCGAGGAAGACTTCGCAATGATCAAACACATCACATCTGAAATTGGCGTCAGGCCCTCGGCGCTCTCGTTCTTTTGTATTCAAGCAAAGTTAAAGCCGGCGTTTGTATTCGGATTTGCTGCCTGGACACGCACACAGATTCGGGAGAGCCTCGTTAGGCTCGCATCGGCGCTCAGAAACCACGATAAAATTTGAATTACGGACGCCAGTCACGATAAGCCTCATGCGCGCCGAGTGTCAGACTGGTTCGAGCTTTGCTATGGCGTTCAATCTGTTCTGCCAGCCACTGAAACCACTCCCAATTTTTTTGTGACCCTGCGCGCTCGCGTTCGTATTCGGCATAGCCGCGCAATTTCCGCCAGGCGACGCGTACCGTGCCGCCGAGCACTTCGTCGACAACGTTTAAGGGAACCATTCGCGCAAATACCGCGTAACCCAGAGATTCGAGAATGCAGGCTATGGATTGGACAGCTTTAAAGAGGCGCGGATCGGCTTCAATTTGTGACGGCGTCGTACCCTCGGAAATTGCTTGTACCAGGCTCATCGAGTCCATCCAGGCTGGCGTCAAAATCGCCTGCACCGCTACGAATGCTGCACGTTCTTCTCGTTCCTTGCGGGCGCGTCGCATCTCGATCACCCCGAAAACGACTGCTGTCAGTACCGTGAGAGCCGTTGCAATGTTCGCAACAGTTGAAAGATTCACCGCACCAATTTGTTCAAACGCGCTGTTTGATGTCACGCAAATTTCGTTCGAAGCGTAATCTGGTGAGAAACAAAAAGCCGCAGGGCTTACGGACACCCTGCGGCTTATGTTCTCCGCGTGCGACTCAGTCCACAACGACCACGTGGTCAATCATACGCATGTCGCCCATGTTAGCGTAGTAAACACGCACGCGAGTGCCGGGTTTGATCGCCGTTTGGACGATTTCCCCCGCCTTGTTCACAACGTGACCACGCCCGTTGAGAACATAACGACCCGGATTATTCGAATTATCTTCACGAACAACCAGCGTTTTGCGAGGCTGATAATTGGCAGCCGCGCCTTCCGCAATCATTGTTCGGATCATCGCTCCGGTTACCTCTATCGGTTCAGTTGTTGTTGCTCCTTGTTTTTTATCGGTCGAATTCGGCTGCGCGAATGCAAGGGGCGCAATCACCAAACAACCGAGTGTGACAATTACTTTCTTCATGTTTGTCTCCTTTGTTAATGCATATTCTGCGGAGCAAACTTCTGAAGTGGCGAAGATGGAACAAGAGCCACTTCGCGTATTTGCAACAGCCCACTTTCAACTCGCGAGGTGATCCAGCCTGCCTTTCTTTAGCCGTTGATGGACAAGTATCCAGCCAAGCGGTAAACGTCAGTTTTCAGCATATCTGCCACTTGCTTTGCGTTTTCCCCAGCCACACCCTAAGCACAGAATGCTGGAATCCGACAATGTCATGAAACTTCGCCGCGAAACCGACACGCTCTTCACTGCTTTGCGAAAATCGGCAGCGGCGAAATCAGTGGACGCGATCGAGAAGCTCATCGTGGACGCGCCTGACCGCGAGCTTTGCCGGATAAATGTCCTCGCTTTCGCCGCCAGGCACCAGCTCGATGAGGACGATGTGATTGCGGCTTTTCTGCATGGTGCCCGACTCGGCATTTTCGATATGTCCTGGAATATTCTTTGTCCTGCTTGTGGTGGCGTCCTCGATTCGGGCGCGACACTAAAGACGGTAAAGCAAGCCGAATACAGGTGCGTTCTGTGCGCTGCGGGATGCGAACCAACCCTCGACGATATCGTCGAAGTTACATTCACAATCAGTCCGCGGGTGCGAAAAATCGCTGCGCACGATCCGGAAACGCTCTCCTGGGTGGAATACTATAGACAGATCTTTTGGAGTTCATGCGTCGATTTGCCGGATGACGAGACGTTCGGACAATGGGTTAAAGAAACAACTTTGGACGCTCTCGAACTTGCAGCTGGCGAGAAGGTGGTGCTCTCGCTCCAATTGCCTGAAGGATTTTTGGATGTGTTCGATCCGGTGGTTAATATGTCGCAGACTATCGAGGTCAAAGGCGAGCCTGCGCGTAAAAGCCAATTGCTCTCTTTCATAATGACGAAGGACCACGCGCCGACTCAGGATGTTCAGATGCGTCCCGGCCCTCTGCAGCTGACGTTGGAGAACCGCTCAAACGTACGCACGTTGCCTGCTATTTGGATCGTAAGCGATAAGGTGCACGATCTCGTCAGAAAACGTCGCCCGTTCTTGACCGCGAAACGCCTTCTGACCAATCAGACATTCCGCGATATTTATCGCACCGACGCGCTTGACGTGGATCAAAGGCTGAAGATTACCAGTCTCACCTTTCTTTTTACCGACCTGAAAGGCTCAACCGAACTCTACGAACGAGTCGGAGATCTGGCTGCCTACGATTTGGTGCGCGCTCACTTCCGGATCTTGAATGAAATCGTTGCAGCTGAAAGAGGCGCGGTGGTCAAAACAATCGGTGACGCGGTTATGGCAACTTTCCCGACGCCGGACCGCGCAATGGCAGCTGCGCTAAAGATGCGAGAAGCACTGCAGGATTTGAAAGGGGACCTGCTGCTTAAGATCGGGATTCACGAGGGACCTTGTCTGGCCGTTTCACTCAATGATCGGCAGGACTACTTCGGACGGACTGTGAATATCGCCGCTCGTGTCCAGGGACTCGCAACGTCACGCTCCATTTTTGCGACGAGCGGGGTCGTTACCGACAGGCAAGCATCGAAGCTCCTGCAATCCAACGGCATCGCCCCAACCCCGGAGAAACGTTCGCTCCGGGGCATCGCCAAGCAGATCGAGATTTTCGAAATACCCTGAGGGGCGGCTCACGGGATTTCGTTTCGCCGCGGCACTGACTTAGGTCAGCGCGTTCGCACACGGGGCGAGCGCAAAAAGGACGTAACGATCTGCCTGATTCGTCATTTTTTCCTGCGCTTACTTCAGCGTCAGTTTAAACAGACGGGGAAAGCTGGATCGATGGTTGAGACCTACTCGAAAAGCATGCCGGCTTCTCAGCGCGTGAATCTCAACCCACGCGTGGCAAAAACTCTTCCCGCACTATCTTGCCATCTTTCACTGTGTAAACGCCGACTTCCGACATTTTGTGACGCTGTTTGGTTTTCTTGTCAGAGACGTCAGCGTCGTATTGCACGGCAAAACGATCATGCGCGACGAACGGTCCCTGTACATTGAAGCTGTGCACCTCCATCGCGTTGACCCACCAATCGATTTTGCCGCGCACGCCATCTTTGCCGCGAGTTTCCGGCGAACCGCCCATGCCGGACGCTTCCACGCTGACAATGTTATCGTCGTAAAGATCGAGCGCGTCGTACCATGCCTGTTTTCGAGTCAGCTCCACAACTTTCTTTGCAATTTCTTCCGTGTTCATTGTTCCTCCATTATATAAGTTAACAATCATTGTAGGGCGTCTGTGTCAGCCCTGAATTGTTCGACTTCACAGAAACGCCTACACTAAGAATTGTTCAAGTCGATCGAGCAAACTGGTCCAGCCCTCCTTGTGGCGATCGCGCGATTCCTCGCTCGGCAATCGCTCGTGGGTTAATTGCAGCTCCGTTCCGCTGCCACGCTCGAAGAGTTCGACTGTCACAACGCTAGTCCTGTTCTCCCAAGCCTCATCGTCATCCCACTGCCACGTGAAAACGATTTTTTTTCCGGGAACGAGTTCCTTGTATTCTCCGAACGCGCTCATCTCCTCGCCTTCCGGACTGGTGAGGTCCCAGCGGTATTTACCTCCGATGCGCACGTCCGCTGTAATATTTCGGGTATGCACGTTTGCTGGTCCAAACCATTCTCTTAATTGCGCCGGATCACTCCACGCATCATAAACACGAGCGCAGGGCGCGTTGATGAACCTTTTGATCTCGAGCGATGTCTTTTCAGCGGTTTTCTCGTTCATAGTTCTTGCTTGGGCGCTTCAAGGAATTGTTTGAGTTCCGATCCAATAATGGCGGTCCAGCCAGCCTCAAAATTCTTTCGGGCATACGCAGGCGTTTTTGGAAACGTTTCGATTCCTGTGTGCGTCAACTTCAGTCGCGTCTTATTACCGTCCGGGAACAATTCAAACCTAACGAGCGAATTTCCCGGCTCGCCTTTGTAGCGCCAGGTGTAAGCGATTTTCGCTTCCGGAATCAGTTCGGTGATTTTGCAAAGATGATGATAAGTGTTGCCTTCGTGCTCCACCACGAATTCAAACTCGCAGCCGATTTCCGGCTTGAATTCTTTGATATCGAAATACCACTGGCGCATTTCATTCACATCGGTGAGCGCTGTCCAAAGCCGTCCGACCGGTGCATCAAAGGTGCGCTCCAAGACGATCGCTTCATCTAAATCTCTTATTTCATTCATAACGTTTAATCGGTTGTATTGGTATGCGGCGTTACGGTTTCCTTCCATCGCTCGCCTGCGAGAGAATCGATCACCTGGTCTCGCCGCCTGCTTGCCCTCCCTCCCGCCCTCGGCGGATCTGTTCGAGAACCCTGGCGGAGGCTTCCTCGTTGCCGTACTCGTCGTGCCAATTCCACCACTCATATGGCCGTGTCTGAGGATAATTTTTGGGCGAGTCTTCCCATTCCTCCTGGCGCCCGAGCGCCGTGATGTCGAGATAGTTCCACGTTCCCCCCATCTGTTCGTCGCCGCGATTGTTAATGAAGTAGGTACGAAACACGCGGTCGCCATCGCGAATGAACGCGTTCGTGCCGTGCCATTCGTCGACGCCGAAGTCCTTATCAAAGTCATCTATGATCGTGTACCAAGGGATGAACTGCCAACCCATGCGCGTTTTGAGGCGTTCGATGTCGGCCTGCGGCGCGCGAGAGGCAAACACGAGTGTAGTATCGCGGGCGTTCAGGTGAGCGGGGTGAGCAACCTGATCGGCCACCATCGAGCAGCCGACGCACGCGTATTCGGGCCAACCGACAACGCCCGGCTCGAAAAATGCGCGATAGACGATCAGTTGACGGCGACCGTCGAATAAATCGAGAAGGCTCACCTTGCCCTTCGATCCGTCAAATTCATACTCTCTTTCCACGGCCACCCACGGCATGCGTCGCCGCTCGGCGGCCAACGCATCACGGGCCCGGGTCAACTCCTTCTCTTTCACGAGGAGCCGCTGACGCGCAGCTTCCCATTCCTTCGGTGCCACCATTTGTCGATCTATATCCAGCTCTGTTGTTTTCATTGTGTTGTATTTCCTCCTTGCGTTGTCTCCCGCGGTGAAATGTTTTGAGCGCAATGGCTGCTAATCCTCCGCTCGAGGTCGTGGCCAGAACAGCAACGTTTGCGATGCAGTACGGACACATGATCAGGCCTTCCCTTTTTTGCCGACGGGTTTGTTTGTTTTCTCTAAGTACGCCGCCAGCCGATCGAGCGATCCCTCCCAAAACTTGCGATACTCTTCGACCCATTGCGCCGCTTTTTTTAAAGGCACAGCGTTCAGCTGCATTTCGTGGACGCGTCCGTAGCGCCGGCGCCGGAGCAGCCCGGCATTTTCGAGAACCCGCAAATGTTTTGAAACCGCTGGAAGGGACATGCTGTGCGGCCGGGCGAGATCGGTAACGCGTCTGTCGCCACGGGCGAGGTGCGCCAGAATTTGCCGGCGTGTTGGATCAGCCAGCGCGGCAAAAGTGCGGTTCAACGTTGTCGAAGAATATTTAACCATCTGGTTAACTATTTAAGCAGTATCATTCAACGTGCAAACATTTTTTTTACATTGCTCGAAGCTCGTCGACCGGCGCTTCGGGTTCTCCAGATCTGAATCTGGATTAGGACGGCTACGCGTTTGATTTCAACGTAGAGGCGTTTGTCTCAAACGCCCTCCCCGCGCCGGCGCTCGGCACAAGCGCCGCTACAACAACGGCTATGGCTCTGATCGCGTGAACGCTTCCTTGTTCACTACGTACGGCATCTTGGCAGGATCGCCGCCGTGGTTTCCTTCGAGAACGTCAATGAGTCCCTGTACGCATCGTCCCGCCATGCCCCTGTCCGGATCAACATCCAGACGTGTAATCTGGGCACCGCTGGCGAAATGATGAAAGAGGCGGCAACGATCAGCGATTTCCGGATCGAGCAGCGGTGAATCGGGCGGAAGTGGTTCCTTCTCGAATACATCGAGAGCTGCGCCTGCAATGATTTTCTCCTTCAATGCTTTCGCCAGCGCTTTTTCATCTACCACCGGCCCACGCGAACTGTTTACTAAATACGCAGTTGGTTTCATCAGCTTAAGCGTATTTTCGTTAATGAGGTGATAGGTCGGTTTGTCGGCTTCGCCCTCTTTTAACAACGGCACGTGCAGACTTACGTAATCAGCGCCACGGATGGCATCCTCGAAATCGACATACTTGATCCACGTTTTCTCTTTCTGAATGCCACGTGCATGACGCAGGTCCATCACCTCCTGGATCGCTTTAATGAATTCGTGATTTTGATATGCCGGGTCATAACAAAGGATGTTCATATCGAATCCGGAACATTTCTTGATCATCGCCAGGCCAATGCGGCCCGTTCCGATAACCGCGATGGTTTTACCTGTGACCTCATCCCCAAGGAACGGCAGGAACGGGTGCCATGACGGCCACTTCTGTTCGCGCACCAGCGCCTCGCTTCGCCACATCTTTCTCGCCAGCATTCCCATCATGAAGAATGCAAACTCAGCAGTAGCTTCGGTAAGCACGTCGGCCGTGTTGGTGAACGGGATTTTGTACTTGTTCGCGTCGGCGCGATTTATGTTATCAAATCCGACAGCGATTTGCGCTACAACTTTCAGGCTTCCTCTTCCCGGGTCGAATACTTCCGCATCAATCGGGTCCCGCAACGTGGTGATTAACCCATCAATCCCACTCTTCACTTTCTCGACAATCAATTTCTTCGGCGGCGCCTCAGGTCCCTGGAACACCTCAAGGTCGTAACCGCGCGCGCGCAAAAGGTTCTCCGCAGCGTCGCCGATGCGCGACGTCGCAAAAACTCGGAAGCGTTTTTGTTCCTCCATAGCAGAATGTAATCAGGAACTTAATCGCGGGAAAATGTTCTATCCAAGCGCGCATGCTCCTGACTGGAGGCGCCATTAACCTGACAGATCAGGGCCGGAATTTCTGACAGATTTTCAAGTACATAATTGGCTTCGGTCTCGTACTCCCCCCGACCGACAAAGCGCGCGTCGGGAATGGCTGCAACACGCATGTTGGCTGCTTTCGCCGCAGTGACACCGGCAAGCGCGTCCTCGATGACGAGGCAAGCCTCAGGACTGATTCCAAGCCTCTTCGCGGTTCGCAGGTAAATGTCGGGATCCGGTTTGCCCCTTTGAACTTCATCTCCGGTCACAATGACCCGGAAGAAATTTGTGATCCCGGTCCGCTCGATAAACGGACGCGCTGACGCGCTTACGGAACTTGTCGCTACCGCCAGCTGTAACCTCATCTTGCTCAATTGTTGCAGTGTCGCCTTCGCGGATGGGAAAAGCGCGACATGGTTTACGAAAAAGTCCGTCGCGATCTCGCCACGCCGCCGCATTAGTTCCTCAACGGACGCAGAAAGGTTAAAAGCATTCTTGTAAAACTCGACCGCGACCCGGTAACTCACGCCGAGAACATTTTGGTGGTATTCGCCGCAATAATGAACGCCATGTTCCGCGAGCAATTTCGCATCGATCTGGTTCCACCATGGCTCGGAGTCAGCGAGCACGCCGTCGAGATCGAAAATTACCGCTTCAAATGGTGTAGGCATCGTGTGTAGCACCTGTTATGTATGTCAAGCCCGTCAGCAATAGATACGCGATTCGTTCAACGGCTCTCGCAAATACAGAGCCTCGATTACACATATTTTTAAACGCGTCCGCACTGTCCACAGTCTTAGATTTGTGCTGATGGAACAGAACCGGGGCGCACTATTGTCTGCAGTGCAGCTGGAACAGCCGGTCAATTCGTCAATGCCCCACGCGCGCCGAGAGTTTGCCGGGGCAGAAAAACTGCTTCGCGTCACTGTTAATTTTCTTCGCTCACCCACTGCAGCAGTCATCGAGTCCGCTTTGCTGATGCTACTGATTGGCTGGATTGATTACAAAACTACTGACTTCGCTGTCACGGTTTTTTATTTCGCACCGGTGGTGTTGGCTACATGGCGGGCAGGACGCAAGGCGGGGTGGTTTATCGCGGCGCTTTGCGGGGCGACGGTGCTTACAGCGGACCTGATGGTGCCCCGTGGTGGACGCGTCATAGCGGTGTCCGACTTTAACGCCACGATACTCGTGCTGGCTTCGGCCGCTTTGGCTGAACTGGTGATCTCGTCCCGCCGTGCCCACGAGCGATTGAAGACACTGCTCGCACTAAAGACCGTTTCGCTCACGGAAATGCACCACCGAGTGAAGAACAACCTGCAAATCGTATCCAGCTTGCTGCGGCTGCAATCCGCGAAATTTACCGATCCCGCCGTTCGTGACGTTTTTACCGAATGCCGCGATCGCATCAACGCCATGGCTCGTCTTCATGAACAACTTTATGATGAGCGCGGGCAGTCACACCTCGATTTCACGCCACACTTGCGCGAGCTTGCTGAAACGCTGCTGCGTTCACACAAGCCTGCAGGGTGCAACCTCACGCTTAACCTTTGCGCCGATCACGTTCCGCTCAGTCTCGACCAAAGCATTTTACTCAGCCTGATCGTCAACGAACTGCTGCTTAACGCCCTGAAGCATGCATTCCATGGGCGCGCTACAGGCAAGATCGATGCTGAACTGCGCACGATCCGCGATCGAGTAACAATAACGATCCGTGACGATGGCAACGGATTTCTCCTTCAGCCGACTGGAAGTAAGGAGCAGCGCGGAACCGGCATAGATCTCGTCCACGCGATGTCACACCAACTCGGTGGCGAATTCGAGCTCAAGCGCCTCGCAGAAGGAACGTGCGCGACCATTTCTTTTCCTAGCAAAACGTCACACCAGGAACCGGACCTACATCTGTAACCCGAATTAACCACATTATGTCAAAAACACGTATTCTGATCGTTGAAGACGAAGCGCTGACTGTGTTAGCGCTGAAAGACGAGCTCACCGAACTCGGTTATGAAATTGCCGGCGACGCAAACACTGCTGCCGACGCGCTACGCGCTGCCGAGCACAGTCGTGCCGATCTTGTGCTCATGGACATTCAACTGGAAGGCGGAATCAGTGGTGTTGCGGCTGCCGCCGCAATCCGCGGGCATCTTGATATTCCAGTTGTGTTCCTGACTGCGCACGCGTCTGCCGAAACGGTGGCGCGCGCAGTCGAATCAGGCGCATTCGGCTATTTGCTGAAGCCTTACACCGTGTCGGAATTGAAAGCGACGATCGAGATCGCACTGCACAAGCACAAAACAGAAAGTACCATGCGCAGTGCGCTCAATTCACGAATGTCGCAAAGCTCGGCACAACCTTGGACGGCCTGATCGGTCGAACGGCTGAGAACTGCAGAAGGTCGCGCTTCAGGCGCGCGCCACGGCAGGATCGATCTCGCCTAAACTGAGGCGCATTGACCAACTCAGTGTTTGCACATCAGCATCCCATTCACGGCGCAACCCGACATAGTGTTGCGCCCCGGCACGCTGGTCCTTAACAGTACAAATTCCAGCGCGCTGCAGACGCAGCACGGCGTTAGAGTGCCGTTCGCGCCATACCGCCTCCGACCCGGTGCGATCGGCGTAGCTCTCATGCACAAAGGTTTTCTCCAGCAGACGCAGCATGAGCAGCGACGCACTCCAGAGCTGCGCAACCGCCGCGGATTCTTTGAGCCAACCGAAGACTAGCGCGTGCCTCGCAGCGCAACCATCAAAAGCTTGGCTGCTTCGATTGCAAAGCAGTTTGCTTAGAGCAATGAGGTGCACGCTCGGAATCGCTTGTCGAAAGGGAGGAGCGGAGCCGCCTCTTCGGAACGTTTCACCCTGATGTGACAAGCGCTATCGCAAAACCATCGTAGCCTTTGCTGCCAACCGTCTGGATCGCCGTCGCGCTGATCCGCGGCTCCTTTTGCAATCGTTCAAAAAATCGTCGCATGCCGCGGACGTTCGCATCCGTGCTTTGGGCGTCGATTACTGCGCCCCTGCGAACTACGTTGTCTGCGATGATCAGCGTTCCGATTCGCGATAACCGTAGCGAAGCGTCCAGGTAATCGGCGTAAGTCGCTTTGTCTGCGTCGATGAAAATCAGATCGAACTTCCGATGCGACTGCGTGATCAGTTGTCGCAAAGTATCCGTTGCCGGGCCCACATGAATATCAACAACGCCATCCAGACCGGCTCGCGCAATATTACGCTGCGCTACGTTCGCGTATTCTCGACTTAGTTCGAGCGTCAGCAATCGCCCATCCGTATCCAGCCCGCGCGCGAGCCAGATCGTGCTATACGCTCCGAGTGTCCCGATCTCGAGGATCGATCGCGCTCGTCGAATCTGCGCCAGCAACATGAGCAGTTTGCCTTGCGCAGGAGAAACCTGGATCGGCGGCAACCCGGCTTTGGCACTCTCAGCTAATGTCGCACGCAGCGCATCGTCTTGTTCGACCAGCCCACCGATGTAATCATCAACTTCATTCCAAACTTTCTCGTTCATACGCACCTTCAAGATAGAACGCTTTTAGTTGAACGTAGAGCGTTGAGCGTTTAAGCGTTGGGGGATTGAAGAAGATCGCGATCTATGGCGGCACCTTCGACCCGATCCATCACGCGCATCTAATTCTTGCCCGCCAGGCAATTGAGACGCTGCGTCTTGAGAAAGTGATACTGGTGCCGGCGGCGATTTCCCCTCTCAAGAAGGCCGCTCCAGTCGCGAGCGGCGAAGTACGGTTAGCGATGTTGCAAGCGGCGATTAAAGGTGAGCCGGGGTTTGAAGTGAGTGAATGCGAGCTGCTGCGACCGCCGCCTTCGTATACCATTGACACGGTTGAGTATATTAGCCGACGCGCATGCGACCCGTCTATCTACTGCCTGATTGGTGAAGACAACGTTGAGCAATTGCCACGGTGGCATCGCTTCGCCGAACTGGAGAAGATGGTTCGCTTTGTGGTTCTCGACCGGTCCGGCAAACAACCCTCACATTCTTATCAGTTGATCCGTCGCCGTATCGATATTTCCGCCACTGAAATAAGACGGAGAGTTGCGCAAAACCAATCGATTCGTTATCTCGTACCCGACTCGGTGGAAGAGATTATCCAGCGCAAAAAACTTTATCGGGGGCAATTGCAATAACGCCGGAAAATCTAGCCAAAACCTGCGCTGAGCTCGCCTCGAATAAAAAGGCAGAGGACATTGTCGTATTGGATTTGCGCGGCATTTCGAGCTTCACGGACTTTTTCGTGATCTGCTCCGGCACATCCGAGCCTCAACTCAAAGCGATTGCCAATGAGATTGAGGCGCGACTGCGTGAGGAATATTCGCTAAGGCCTGTGGCAGTTGACGGATTTCCCGCAAGCCAATGGATCGTGCTCGATTATTTGCAGGTGGTCGTTCACATTTTTCATCGCGACAAACGCGCCTTCTACAGTTTGGAAGGTTTGTGGGGCGACGCGCCGATGCTGCAGTGGGAATCAGTGTCAAGCCCGTAAAAAAATCGGCGCGTCACCGTTGTGACGCGCCGGATTCAAAGCGACGACCTCGCTGCTACTTTTTGGTTGGCGCCGGTGACGGCGGAGGAGGAACCTTCGCGGAACCCTGTGGCCCCGGTGTCGGAGGCGGTTTCACATCCTGTAATTCGACGTCAAATATCAGCGTGGAGTTCGGACCGATATCCGGACCCATTGCCCGCTCGCCATAAGCGAGATTCGCGGGGATGAACAACTGATATTTTGCTCCCTGCTTCATCAGTTGAAGCGCTTCCGTCCATCCCTTGATCACCCCATTCACCGGAAAGGTCGCCGGTTGGCCGCGCTTGTACGAACTGTCAAATTCTGTACCGTCGATCAGAGTGCCCCGATAGTTCACTGTCACCATGTCGGTGGCTTTGGGCTGCGGTCCGGTCCCTTCTTTCTCCACCTTGTATTGCAAACCGCTTGCGGTCGTTTTCACACCGGGCTTCTTCTTGTTCTCTTCAAGGAACTTCGCACCGTCAGCTTTGTTCTTTTCGCCTAGTTGTTTCTGCTTCTGTTCCATGTCTTTCTCGAATTGCGCCATGATGTCCTTGACCTGGTCGGTCGTCAGTTGCGGTTTGCCCGCAATCGCGTCTTTAATGCCGGCGGCCAGGATATCGGGGTTAACGTCCACCTTTTGGCGGCCAAGATTAAATCCGATTTGCATGCCGATGCTGTAACTGACCTTATCCTTTTGGTCCTTTAGCTGTGGTGATTTGTCTTGCCCGAACAATGGGAATGCAAGTAAGGATGCGCTGACAATAACAATAAAACGTTTCATAAGATCGTGTTTCCGCGCCGTTTTAATTTAAGGTTGGTCGACGCAGAAAGCCGCACGCTAATGGATAAACGCCGCCCGTCAAGAAAACAGGTTTACCATCGATTCAGGGTCGCAGTTTGGCAATTTGCGGTAGGCGCGACCGCGCTCCTTGCGTTCTTCCCGAAACTGGCACAGGCGATCACGATCTCGCACAGCGAAGCTTTGAAAGTCGGGAAAAGAGTTTGGCAAAACGAGTGCAATGGAACCGTTTCCGGGCTCACTTCATGGAACGAGGGCGAAGATTTTGCCTCACTCGGCATCGGTCACTTCATCTGGTACCCAAAGGGACGGCAAGGACCGTTCGAAGAAAGTTTTCCAAAACTGGTAAGCTTCGTATCGGGTCGCGGCGCGAAGTTGCCAACATTCCTTTTGGGCGTCGGCCGGGGACAGCCGTGCCCCTGGAATTCGCGGGCCGAGTTTCTCCAAGCGCAAAATTCAGTTGAGATGAACCAGTTGCGCCGGTTTCTGGTCGATACCATTGATCTCCAGGCAGAATTTCTTGTTGCCAGATTGGAAGCTGCTCTGCCTAAGATGCTGGCCGAAGCGGCGCCTGCCGATCGAACTAACGTGCAACAGCAATTTGAACGCCTCACGAAAACACCACAGGGATGCTACGCTCTGATCGATTACGTCAACTTCAAAGGAGAAGGTGTTTTGCATACAGAACGCTACCAGGGCCAGGGATGGGGTTTACTTCAGGTATTGGAAACGATGCACGGTACTTCGGATTCAAGTGCGCCTGATGAATTCGCGCGCGCGGCCAAGATCGTTTTGACGCGCCGTGTCCAGAACGCTCCTGTCGACCGCCATGAATCACGTTGGTTAACGGGTTGGCTTCGGCGCGTAAATAGCTACAGTGGCGGCTGATAATTATGCGGAGAGCACTTCGAATATTTCTTAGCGCGGTTCTGTTGACGGCTCTTGCCTCTTCAATCAGTGCACAGTTCCGCCTTTTCGGACCAAGATCACCAAGGCCTACGCCCCAACCGCGACAGATGCGAAGCGCGTCCGCTTACATCAGCCGCCAGGAACCGTTGAAGGTAAATCAATCTGTGCTCAAACAGGCAACACCCGACAACGTGCACGTTCGCGTCTCTCTTCCCAAGCAGCGTGCCTATTTAATGGTGGGCGAAGAAATCGCAGCCGATAGTCCCATTTCTTCTGGTAAAGCCGGGCACAGCACGCCCAGCGGGCATTTTACCGTTCTGGAAAAGGATCCGGACCATCGTTCCAGCATTTATGGCGACTTCGTCGACAGCTCGGGTCGCGTTGTTCGCGCCGGCATCAGTGCCAAAGCCGATTCTGCCCCGAGCGGAACTCACTATGTCGGCGCTCCGATGAGGTGGTTTATGCGCCTAACAGGCGAAGGCGTCGGAATGCATGTGGGGATTTTGCCAGGATATCCTGCCTCCCATGGCTGCATCCGGATGTCCTCTGATGGAGCGAAATTATTTTACGATAACGTAAAAATCGGCACGCCGGTGACAGTGGGCGATTAGTAATTTCACCGCAATCGACGAGCGCGGCTAGAAGTCCGCTACCGCTCCAGTAATCTCCGTCGCAAAAGATCCAGTGCCGCTTGGGACGCCAATTGTTTGAATGTCTCGCGATCGGTGGGATAAAACAATTTTCTGGCCACAGTTTCTGAACCTTCTGAAGCGAGCGCGATATAAACCGTTCCAACCGGCTTTTCGTCCGAGCCGCCCGTCGGTCCTGCAACGCCGGTCGTAGCGAGACCATGTGTAGAGGCTGCTCGCGTACGCGCGCCCTCGGCCATCGCACGCGCGACTGCTTCATTCACGGCGCCGTATTTGTCGATCAACTTTGAATCGACATTCAAAATATCGCTCTTTGCTGAGTTCGCATAGGTGACATAGCCCGCCAGAAAAACTTCCGATGCACCCGACACATTGGTAATCTTGCTTGCAATCAAACCGCCAGTGCACGATTCGGCGGTTGCCAATGTTTCGTGCCGTTCTTTCGACAGTCGCACAACGACTGCTTCAAGCGGCTCGTCATTATCGGAAAAAATCGAAATGCCCAATTCGCGATGAAGGATGGTATCGGCCGATTGGAGCGCATTTGGGGCGCCGATGATGCGCACTTCAACTTCGGACGGTCGCGCACAATAGCCCAGCTCGATACCGGGGATTGCCAAGACCTTTTCACCAATCGCTTTCTCAACTAGCGATTCCCCCACGCCAGCAATGCGGTAAGACCGCCGCTCGACTGGAAGCGGGATCTTGAGAATCGATCTCAAAACAGGCATCGCAAATTTTGTGAACATGGGCTGAAGCTCGCGAGGCGGTCCTGGCAAAACAAAAACGTGCGGCGACGAAATGAGCGGATTGATATTCGCCTTCAGGTAAAAACCTGAGGCGCTTCCATTTTCATTCGGCAGGACCTGCGCGCCCGGAACGACATCGGCTTGGCGTGCAATACCGGAAGACCATTCAATTCCGCGCACTCGCAGTCTCTGCTGAAGCCAGGCCAACAATTGAGGGTCCTGATACAGCTCCAAGCCTAACGATTCAGCAACCATTTCGCGCGTGATGTCGTCCGTAGTTGGACCGAGACCACCGGTAACAAAGAGAATTTCGCAATGCGGAAATAATTCAGTGAGCGTGCGACGGATAACCTCGCTGTCGGGAACTGTTCGGCGCTCCTCGATTCGCAAACCTAACGGGAGGATTTCGCGCGCTATAAATGCAAGATGCGCGTCTTGAACATCACCGAGCAAGAGCTCGGTGCCTGTATTAATGAGCATCGCTCGCATGAAGATCGAAGCAAACGTCCAACGCCAAACGCCGAACGTCCAATACCGAACTCAGACAATATTGCGATCACGGGATCGAAAGCCCCCGTTGCTATTTTGAGATTCGGCGTTCGAGGTTGGGGTTTCGGCGTTTCCCGAATCACGCCGCGCTCTTGTCCTGTTTCTTGCGAATCAGAGGAAGCTTTTTGCCCTCGACCACTGCGCGATTGATGGTGACTTCGGCGATATCTTCCCGGCTCGGCACGTCATACATGATATCAAGCATAATGCGTTCGAGCATCGAACGCAGTGCACGCGCGCCTGTGCCTTTGGTCACAGCCTGCGCGGCCAGAGCGCGCAGGGCATCTTTGGTCACGGTCAGACGGACTCCCTCCATTGAGAAGAGTTTAGTGTATTGCTTCACCATCGCGTTTTTCGTTTCCGTCAAAATCGCGACCATTTCATCTTCAGTAAGCGCGTCGAGCGAACTCACGACAGGCAGGCGCCCGATGAATTCCGGTATCATCCCGAACGCGAGCAGATCTTCCGGTTCCACGTAACGGATCGACTGTTTACGCAGAGCTTCCTCCACCTCGAGCGTCGGGCTGCCAAAGCCCATTACTTTTTGGCCGATCCGCTTTTGGATGATCTTGTCAAGTCCAATGAATGCGCCGCCACAAATGAAAAGAATCTTTTCGGTATTGACTTGAATGTACTCCTGGTGCGGGTGCTTGCGCCCACCTTGCGGGGGAACGTTGCACGTGCTGCCTTCCAAAATTTTCAGCAGAGCTTGCTGCACGCCTTCGCCAGAAACATCCCGCGTGATGGAAACGTTGTCGGTTTTGCGGCCGATCTTGTCGATCTCATCGATGTAAACAATCCCGATTTCGGCACGCTTTACATCGTAGTCAGCATTTTGAAGCAACCGCAGAATGATGTTTTCTACGTCTTCACCTACATAACCGGCTTCTGTCAGGGTTGTCGCGTCGGCGATACAGAACGGCACATCAAGGATTCTGGCCAGCGTCTTCGCCAACAGGGTCTTCCCCGAACCTGTGGGACCGATAAGCAAAATGTTGCTCTTCTCGATTTCAACATCCGCCAAGGGATCCGCCTGAAAAGCTGCTGACGTATCCGCCGGCGCGGGAGTTTGCAGCACGCGCTTGTAATGATTGTGCACTGCCACCGACAGTGTCTTTTTGGCGACGTCCTGCCCGATTACGTATTGGTCAAGAGCTTCCCGAATTTGTGCCGGCTTGGGCACACGGATGTTTGAAGACTGGCGACGAGCATCCTCGTTGAGTTCCTTGTCGAGAATGCTTTTGCAGACGTTGATGCAGCTGTCGCAAATGTAAACACCCGGGCCCGCAATGAGCTTCCGCACTTCGGCGTGGCTTTTGCCACAGAAGGAGCACATGGTGAGGTTGGAAGCGCGCGCCATATGCTCGGTATTTCCGCGTTACCCTTTCCGCGATAGAACCACGTCGGGCACCTCCACCAGCCGGCCGTCCGGAGGCGTGCTGCCGTCTAACAGTTTTATTTCCTTCCGGGACTTAATCACTTCGTCCACCAATCCATATGCCTTGGCTTCCTCTGCAGACATATAGTAATCGCGATCGGAATCGATCCGGACTTGCTCTTCGGATTTGCCGGTGTGTTGTGAGATGATGCGAATAATGCGCTTCTTCAGCTTGAACATGTAATCAACCTGACGCTCCACATCGCTCGCCTGCCCCTGGGCGCCGCCGTGCACCTGGTGAATCATGATGTCCGAGTTCGGCAAGGCAAATCGTTTGCCCTTCGTGCCCGCACACAGCAACACGGCGCCCATGCTCGCTGCCATCCCGATGCAATACGTCACCACGTCGCAGGTCAGAAACTGCATTGTATCGTAAATTGCCAGCCCGGCCGTAACCACGCCGCCCGGTGAGTTGATATAAAGATTGATGTCCTTTTTGCCATCTTCCATCTGCAGGAAGAGCAATTGCGCGATCACGAGGTTGGCAATGTGATCATCGACTTGTCCGACAAAAACGATGCGGTCTTTCAGCAAGCGTGAGTAAATGTCGTAGCTGCGTTCGCCCCGACCAGTCTGCTCCACGACCATCGGAACCAATACCTGCGAGACATTTTCATTAGATACGGTCATGATTTTTCTTCTTTGACGGTGGGTTCTTTAGTTAATTCGATGCTAACATTCGCCTTCAGGAAATCAAGAGTCTTGCCCAGCAGAAGCTGCTCAGCAACGTCGTCCAAAGCGTTCCGTTGCTGCAATTCCTTGCGCATTTTGTCAGGTGTAATGTCGTATCGTGCCGCCTCGTGTCTGACGCGGGAGTCGAGATCTTCCTTTGTGACCTGAACGTTTTCGCGTTCGGCGATGCGGTGCAGGATAAAATTTGTCTTCAGCCGGTGTGCCGCCATTCCCGCAGCGGCATCGATCAATTCTTTTTCCTTTTCTTTCAGCATGTCGTCCGTAACACCGCGCTCTCGATTTCGTTGAACTAATTCGGCGAGCGCGCGGCGGGTTTCATTTTGCAGAAGTGCTGGAGGCAGCTCTACCTGAATTCGCTCGTGCAGATACTTGAGAATCTGCGCTTCCTTCGCTCTTTCGACATCGTGCTCTTTTGCATGCTCGAGATCGTGCTCGATCATTTCTCGAAGAGCAGCCAGGGTTTTGCCGGGTACCAGCTTGGCCGCGAGTGCGTCGTCGATCGGTGGCAACACCTTTTCCTTGATCTCGCGCAAGGTGACGGCGTAATCGGCTTTTTTGCCGGCCAGTTCTTTTACGGGGAAATCATTGGCGAAATCAACGATCACCAGTCGTGGCTCGCCGGGTTTTAGTCCAATTAGTTGCTCGCAAAACTTCGGCAGAAAATTTTCCGGCGCCAGATGCAGCCAGAATTTCTTGCCGCCTTGCAAATTCTTGCTGGCGTGCGGCGCGATTTCGCTGATCGGCTTGTTTTCTATCGAACCCTCGAAGTCAAGGACTGCGAAATCGCCCATTTGCAAAGCACGCTCCGGTACATCCACAAAATCAGCGGATTCATCGCGCAAACGTTCGATCGCTTCTTCGACTTCTCCCTCCGAAATCTTTGTATCCGGCAATTGCACCGGAATCTCTTTGTAATCCGGAAGCTCGAACTCGGGTGCGGTGACCACAGTCGCGCGGAAGCGCATCGACTTGTCCTCGCCGAACTCAATGTCTTCAATGTTTGTCAGCGAAGCGACGCGCAACTGCTCTTGTTCAACCGCTTCGTGATAGCTCTTCGAAACGAGCTTCTTCGTAAGTTCCTCCTGGATTTCCTTGCGAAATCTCTTGTCGATCACCGCACGCGGGGCCTTGCCCGGCCGGTATCCCGGTATCTTCGCGAACCGCGCGAAGCTGTTTGCAATGGTGTCCCATTCCTTCGCAACCTCGTCGGCTGGCAATTCAATCTGCAGCCTCGAGACCGATCCCGGTTGCTTTTCCACTTCAACCTTCATTGGGAATCACTGTAGCGGCGCTCAGTAGACACCGCAAAATTGCTCTCGAAACTGGTAAGGCGCGACCCAGTTTACCCGCCGCGGGCGCGCCCTCTTACTATTTCGGAAAACTGCGGAGATGCCTTAGTTTTGCAGGGCAACCGCTCTCTGGCACGACGTGGCCTCGGCGAATGCCTCGATTGCCTGTGGGTGTAGTATCCGCTGTCCTCAGCGGAGATCATCGTTAGGCATCCAAAACTGCAGTGAGGACAGCGCACTACAGCTAATCACGGCACCCGTTCGCCTTTCACGTAAATGGAATGCGTCTGTGGCATTCCGAACCAATACGCCAACTCGCGATGATCCTCGCAATCGAAGATCACGAAATTGGCAAGTTTACCAGACTCGAGAGAGCCAATCTTATCGCCGCGATTGAGGCTGTACGCTGCGTTCAAAATTGACGCGGTTACCGCTTCGGCAGGCGACATTTTCATATGGGTGCAAGCGAGGGACAGAACCATCGGCATGCTCGGCGTCGGGGACGATCCTGGATTGAAATCCGTCGCGAGCACGACCGCCAGCCCGGCCCCGATCATCTCTCGCGCATGCGGGTAACGACTGGATCCGAGCGCATAAACGGAGCCCGGCAACAAGACTGGTTGGACGTTCGCCTTCTTCAACGCAGCAATCCCCTGCTCGTCTGCTTGCTCCAGATGATCCGCCGTGGTTGCGCCCATTTCTGCCATCAACTTCGCGCCGCCGGAATTTGTCAGTTGATCAACATGCCCTCGCAAATTCAGTCCGTATTTTTTTGCTGCGGATAGAATTCTGCGGGACTGATCGATATCGAAGTAGCCGCGCTCGCAAAAAACATCGCAGAATTCCGCCAGTTTTTCCGCGCTGACTCGCGGCAACATATCGGTGATCACAAGGTCAATGTAACGTGACGCAGACAATCCTGTCTGCGATTCCTGCGATGCAGGCATGATTGGCTGCCCCACCGTCCTCGGAACCGCATGCGCGCCGAGAAACGTCGGCACGATTTCCAAACGCACCTCCTTCTTCAGTTGGCGTACAACGCGCAGAATTTTTAATTCATCTTCAACGGTCAGACCGTAGCCCGATTTTGCTTCGACCGTTGTAGTTCCACATCGCAAGAACCAATTCGCATGCTGTTTTGCCTGGGCGAGGAGATCGACTTCACTCGCTGCGCGGGTTTTGTCGACTGTTGACCAAATTCCGCCGCCGGCCTTCGCAATCTGCTCATACGTTTCGCCTCGTGCGCGGCGTTCGAAATCGTCCAGTCGATTGCCCGCGAATACCAAATGTGTGTGCGCATCGACAAATCCTGGCATCACAAGCCGGCCGCGCACATCGACGATTTCGGCGTCGCCAACATTCTTCTCGATCTC
>JBLMXH010000175.1:0-8706 GCA_050257685.1 Nitrospirota bacterium | reverse complement strand
TGGACGCGGTTTTCATTTTCATAGTTTGTTTTTCATACACGTTTTCTTACTCGTGCTCCTGCGCTTGCTCGAAAAGCAAACAAATCGATTGCGATCACAAGCAGGAGTTGGAGCAGGAGCTTTCATTGGCCTGAGACTGGGATGAGCACGACTTCCTCGCTGGGATACGACACCCGGAGGGATGCGCCCGTTTCGGGATTACGCCAACGCCAGGTCTGTTGCGTGTTGTAGCGAACACGTCGCACCGGACGTTGTGACCCGTCAGGAAAATGCAAGCCTTCGTCTCGGGCGTTGTAAACGAGGTTGGTTCCACCGGCGGGAACAAACCTGCTGCGCGATGTTGAGCGTTCGGTGACAAGCGGAACCGATTGGGTTTCGGGGGCCGGCGAACTTTGCACGATCGGTTGTTGGTGTTCCGGTCGATGTTCCATAGTGACCGCCCCGAGCAGAACCAAGACCGCGGCAGCAGCGAGACCGAACCCTAACGACCACCAGTTGCTGTAGGGCGTTTCTGTGAAACGCCATCTCTTAGGTTTGGCATCCGCCGCGGCGGACGCCCTGCCGTTTTCAAGGGCTTCCCCCACCCGCTCGAAAAGCACCGGCGACGGCTGCGCTGGTCGCAACTTTCTCAGTTCCTTTTCGAGCTCGGAAAAATCGTTCATTGCGGTTGCAGAGTTTTCTTCAAATTGCTCAACGCATAGCGGTACCGGGAGGCTGCTGTGTTCTGCGAAATTCCCAGCGCGCCGGCGATTTCGTTGAATGTGAGATCATTCCAGATTTTCAAGACCAATACCTCCCGCTGATCGCAGGGCAAAGAATCCACTGCTGCGGCGAGCGCTGACTGCGTGTCATCTGCGAATTCAAACTGTGGCTCAATGGCCGGCTCCACTTCAGCCAGGGCCGTCGCTTCACGTCGTGCACGCCGCGCGTCACGGCGGATAAAGTCGAGTGCGAGAGAACGAACGGCGGCGTAAAGCAACCCGCGGTTGGCAATGTCGTGGTTCCGACGCCAGAACTTGACAAAAGCGTCCTGAACAATGTCTTCCGCGTCGGCAGACGATTGCACCCATTGCCGGGCGAACAAAAGCAATCCGGGCGCAACTTCAGCAAAGCAGTTCCTCCAATTTTCATGGCTGGCGATGGGCTCCATGACCTTTTCACGGTCTTTACTTTCAAGACGCCGCCAAGTGGAGATTTTGTCTACGAGCGGAGACAAAAATGGTAGGGCTCGCGAGCCCCGGGGCGCGCGGGCGGTCGCGCCCGACTGCTATGTTTTCGGCAACGCGCGCAGTATCAGATCTCCGAGCCAGTCCGGATGTGCGACCCCGGAGCGATATGCTCGAAGTGATTCCACAGAAGAATTCACGCGCAGATTGCTATACGAGCCGTCTGCATTTTGCCACCGCTCGTGCCAGTAAAGTGCTGCTTTAATCCGCGGATAACGGGTGCGGAACAGTTCCAGGCCTTGTTTGATCCACGCCGGTTTGCGCATAGCGCTCGGTGGGGCAGTAGTAAGCGGAAATTCGCCGGTGGCCCATTCCGCAATCATGATCGGTTTATGAGGATCGAGACGGCTCATCTCTTCGTATGGCCAGTCGACCAATGAAGGAATATCGGGATTTGGCTCGTCCTTGTACTGCTGTCCGTAAACGCTGAGCCCGAGCCAATCCACGTAATCGGAGCCGGGATAATAAGCTGCAGCACTGTTCCAGGTTTCGTACGGATAGGGATAATTGTTCGTATGGAACATCCACTTGATGTTGGACGCGCCGCGCGCGCGGACGCGGTCCACAACGTATCGGTACGCTCGCCGAAACGTTTCAGGACCTTTCCAATTGTTGTATTCCGGAACCCATTGGCCCCCGCCGTAATAAGCGCCCGACCAGGGAAACCAAGTTCCGTTCATTTCGACACCAAACACGACAATCATTGGATGGCCGAAATCCCGAGCCGCGTCAGCCCATTTGTCGATGTATGCATCCCATTTTCCGGCAAGGATCTCGGTCAGACTGAACTTGTCCGGCCCGCGATCTTCCTCATACGGCTTGTCCCACGGCGACCAGAAAACCAGCGGCAACGAGCCATGCCGCCAAATCACATTGAGATTGTCGGTAGGAAAATTCTGTTCCCCCCAGTAGCTCGACGAAACGATGATGGCCTGATGTTTTCCCACCATTTCCTCGAACTCCTCGATCGTTTCGAGCGTCACGTCGTCCTCCGCATCGCCAAAGTCCATGAACGCGCCGGTGTAAGCGCCATGGTTTGGAATTACGACCTCAACTGGGCCGTTCGGGTCGACTCGCGCCACTGCGGCACGCTGTCGACACCCAATCAGGGCGAAGCTGAATCCAATTAGCGCAATTATCGTTCTACGGGCCGCATCCGCCGGTGTTCGATTTCGGGACCTTTGTATTAACGGAATATTGTCCTGTCTTGTACTAGAAGCCATTCGATCTTGTCATTCTGAGCGGAGCGAAGAATCTCGGATTATTTCTAAACCGACGCTTATCAACGGAACTTAGACCAGAGATGTTTCGCTTCGCTCAACATGACAGGGCCTTTTTCAAATGATTTCAGGCCATTGCTACCGACTGGGCGTTGTTTTCGTATGTTTGCTGATGCCGCTCGCGCTGCGTTACGATTCTCCTTGACCAGAGAATTCCAAAATATCAGAAGAGAAAATGCAACCTCCTGTTGATACAAGGCATGAGCGCAAAACTTGTCACGTTCTTAATCCTATGTTTTACATCAACTGCCTTCGCGGAGGATTTCACAACGCTTAACGGCAAAGAATACAAAGAGGCTACTGTCACGGGTGTCGCGCCCGATGGCATTGTCGTTAAAACGAAATCGGGAATCACGAAGCTTTATTTCACCGAACTTCCAAAGGAAGTTCAGGAACGCTTTCATTATGACTCACAACAGGCCGCCGCCTATTCTGCTGAGCAAGCCGGTAATTACGCGGCATATCAAAAGCAGCAGGATGAAACGCAACGTCAACAACAGGCTGCGAGCGCGAAGATTACTGCGGCATTAGCGGCAGAACAAGCTGCCACCAGTCGCATACAGACGCTGCAAACCCGCTACGGCGAGCTTCAGAAACAAGAAGACAATTTGCTTCTTCAGATTGGTCAAGCCAAGCAACCCGGGCCGGCATATCGCGGTGGAAAGAACGGCAGAACGCTACTCCACCAGGCAAATCCGCAAAAATCGCAACTGCCAGTTCTTCAGAGTCACCTGAGTGACGTGCGTCACGAAAAGGCCGAAGTCAGGAAGCAATTAGAGAAAGCGCAGCGGTAGCAGAAAAAAGCGAAGCGAGGGCTCATCGCACTCTAAAGCACTTCGTGCGAAATCACTCAATGCGCCGCTTTATTTTCGCGAAGCTTTGGAAGTGCGAGGCGTACTCGCATCGCTTTCATTAGTAGCAGTACGCATTTACATACCACGCCGTGAGTAATGCGGCGTTTGAGATTTTCCAAGCAATCTGCCTGCGCCAAAACGCGATCATCTCAGCGGCCTTACAACTAGTCATCGCCACGCAAATATTCGGAGGCGAGAAACCGCTGACACTTTCCGCCGTCGTATCGGCAGACCATTCGGTCAACCGATTGATCCCCACAAAAGCGTTAGGCGCGGGAATAGACGGCCATGAGAAAGGCGAATGCATCCAAATGTTCAGCGACAAGAACATCGCAGAAATGTTATCAGCGGGGCTGGGGCCGTTAACATATCGACTGCGAACTGAACTGGGCTGCGAAGTATGGCATTGGAACCGACGGGGTACATGGAGCGATCCGGTTCACAATTGCGGGTACTGGACGTCCGACGATTCGCTCGGCGAACCGATCAACGTTTCGTACGGCTATCGATTGCCACGCCGCGGAAACACGATCGACCAGGCAAATGATGATGGTTACTCACGTATTGCCGACGGCGATCCGAATTCATTTTGGAAAAGTAATCCGTATCTCGATTCACACTTCACCGGCGAATCGGAGGATGCTCACCCGCAGTGGGTGGTGATCGATCTCGGCGAATCAAAATTGGTCAACGCAATCCGAATTCATTGGGGAACGCCGTACGCCACCCGGTATCGTATCGAGTACTGGCCGGGTGACGATCCCATGCACCTGCACCCCGACGATGACGACGACTGGCAGCCGTTCGCAAATGGAAAATCCGATGGTGGTCATGGCGGTAGTGAGTTGATTCGACTGACAGAGCGTCCGCGCGCCGTTCAGTTTGTGCGAATTCTAATGGGCCGGAGTTCGCATGTGAGTGGGCAAGGCTCAACCGACCTTCGCGACTCGTTAGGCTTCGCGATTCGCGAGATTGATCTTGGGAAATTGGGCAAGAATGGACGTTTCCACGATCACATTCGTCACGCACCCGATCGGCATAGACAGACAATTGTGTACACGTCGTCTACCGATCCCTGGCATCGCGCCGAAGATATCGACTACGACACAGAGCAACCAGGACTGGATTTCGTTTTGCGAAGCAAGCTTACAAACAACCTACCAGTGCTCGTTCCAGTTGGGGTCTTGTACGACACGCCTGAAAATGCTGCGGCTGAGATCCAGTACCTGCTGCGCCAAAACTACAGTCTGGAAGGAATCGAACTCGGCGAGGAACCCGACGGGCAATGGGCCTCGCCAGAGGATTACGCTGCATTGTACGCTGGAGTTGCTCGGCGTTTGGCGAATCTCAAATCGCCACTAAAGGTCGGGGGCCCGAGCTTGCAAAACTTCGAGGACGAACTGCTCACATGGGCGGACGATTCGGGAAATCGATCCTGGATGAATCGGTTTCTGACATCTCTTCGAACGAAGAAAGTCCCCTTCGACTTCTTCTCATTCGAATTTTATCCCTTCGATAACGTCTGCGCAGATCCTGCCCCGCAGCTATTGAAAGTACCAAAGCGTCTCGGCGCGATGATGGACAGCGTACGCCGAGATGGAGTGCCCGCAGACATTCCGTGGATGATGACTGAATACGGCTATTCTGTTTTTGGCGGACGTCCCGAGGTCGATATCGAAGGCGCACTGTTTAACGCGGATACCATTGGTGCGTTTCTGTCGTTAGGCGGCACCAAGCCCTACATGTATGGCTACGAGCCGAACTATCTCCAGGACGAGCTCAAATGTTCATGGGGCAATCTCATGATGCTTCAGTTAACTCCCAAAAGCGATCGACTGAACCGTCTCTCGACCTATTACGCCGCTCAGCTCCTGACCAAAGAATGGATGCAGCCGGTGAATGAGCCGCACGAGATATTTCCCGTCACGATTAAAGGTATTGAAAATGGCACCGACACCCTTACCCGCGCAAAAGTAACTGCGTATGCAGTGCGGCGGCCGGACAAACAGTGGGCCTTACTAATCATTAACAAGGATCCCAAACGCGCAGCGCAGCTCAATGTAAAGTTTGACTTTGCGGGCCCAAATCACCCGCTGAGTTTTGTCGGCCAAGTTGAAATAATTCAGTTCTCGCGACAGCAGTACAGCTGGCGCGCCGATGGCCCAAACGGCCACCCCTTCCGCAGCCTGCCGCCTGCGCAGTTTACGCGCGAAGCATCACCAAGTTACGAACTGCCACCGTACTCACTGGTCGTTTTGCGCGGGAGAATACCCGAGTGATGTGTGTTATCTCGCGCGCGATTAAACTTTGCCCTCTCCGATGCAGACAGTCTACTTCTTGAACATCCCTCCAAACCACCCTTTTCTTTGCGATTTTAAAGCCTTCTGGAACTCTTCCTTTACAAAATCGGGGTCCCTCGCGTGAGCCATAGCATCCATTAGACTGATGCGATCAGCGATAAGCAACTCGATAAGGCTATCGTCCACGGTGTGCATGCCATCGGGATGCCCGATTTGAATTAGTCCCGGTATCTGCGAAAAACGTCGATCGCGGATACACGCCTCGATTCCCGAGTTCACTTTCATCAATTCCGTTGCCAAAACCAGGCCTGACTGGCCGCTTCGCGGCAAGAGATACTGGCATACCACTCCCAACAAAGACCACGCAAGTTGAGCAGCAACGAATTGCTGACCTTCCTTTGGAAAGGCATCGATAATGCGCCCAATAGCCGTCGGTGCATCGTTGGTGTGCATGGTTGCGATCACAAGGTGCCCTGTTTCCGCTGCGGTGATCGCCGTCTGGATCGTGTCGGTGTCCCGCATTTCGCCGACGAGAATGACATCGGCATCCTGTCTCAAAGCGTTTTTAAGCGCTGACGCGAAATCACGAGCGTCGGAACCAATCTCGCGCTGGTTCACAATGCTTCGTCCCTGCGAGTGAACAAATTCGATCGGGTCCTCGATACTAACAATGTTGACGGAACGTCGATTGGCTATCGTCTTGGCCATGCTCGCCAGCGTTGTGCTTTTGCCTTCACCGCTCGCGCCGGTGACCAGTATCAGGCCGCGTTCCACGTCGCACCATTGATCCACGACGGGAGAGTGGCCTAACGACTTTAGGTCCCCAACATCAGAAGGGATAAGTCGGAAATTTGCCTCAATCGTGCCGGTTACATAGCATGCATTTCCGCGGAAGCGGCCGAGTTTGCCGACCTGCAACGCGAAGTCAAGCTGCCATTCGTTTTCCAGCCTTGTCCGTTGTCCCTCCTTCAAGGCATCGATCACCAGTCTTCTTGTGTCCTCTGGAGACAGCACTGCTGCATCTTCCGACACCGGCTCGATAACACCAGAAGTCCGCAACATCGGTGGCGAGCCCACTGTTAAGTGCAGGTCAGAAGCTCCCCGCTCAACAACAATCGCCAAAAGATCGACCAAGTCTTGTTTCTGCATAACGATTTAAACAATCAGTTTGTCATGTTGAGCGGAGCGAAACGTCTCTGAGATTGACCAGATGAGCGTTGGGGAAAAATGATCTGAGATTCTTCGCTTCGCTCAGAATGACACGCTCTCACGAATGGAAAAATCCTCTCCTAACCGATTCCCCTCATCGCGCGACGCAGCTCGGATTCATTGCTGACCGAAGCCATGGCAGTCGCTTCCGTGATGGTCTTGGCCTGGAGCGCTTTGATCGTCGATTGCAAAAACGAAACGGCGCTAGGATCCGATCCTCGGGCAATATATTGATCAATGTTCTGCAACTCGCGTCTCGCGATCCAGTCGCGCATGGCTCCGGCATTTTCGACGTGCTCCACAAGCAAATGCAAGCCTCCATCCGCAGATTCAACCAGCTTCTGGCAAAGGACCCCAGATAGTTGATTCGCCAGAAGATTCACACCATGCTTTTCGTCTGCGGCTGGGAAAAGATTCAAATACCGCTCCATCGTATCCGCAACCCTCTCTGAATGCATGGTCGAAACAACCAGATGTCCGGTTTCCGAAGCCTGCAGCGCAGTCAACGCCGTCTCGTAATCCCGGATCTCGCCGACAAAGATGACATCCGGCGCCTGACGAAGCGCAGCCCGCAACCCGATCGCAAACGTGCTGGTGTCGCGTCCGACCTGTCGCTGCGTGAAATGACAGAGTTTGCTGGTGAAGTGATACTCGACGGGATCCTCGATGGTCACGATGTGTCGCACTAGGTTCTCGTTCATCCATTGAAGCAGTGAAGCGATGGTGGTGGATTTCCCTGACCCGGTTGGTCCCGTCACGAGAATCAGGCCGTGCTCGCGAGCGCCCCACCGGGTGAGGAGCCACTCGGGCGCTCCGAGCGCTTTCAGGGTAGGCACCTTGGTCTTGATGCGACGCAGGATCGCAGCCAGGCGGCCCATGGTGCGGTGCAGGCTCACGCGATATCGCGTATGCGTGCGCGAGACAAAGCCGGTGTCGCGATCCATGTCGCCGTTGCCATTCGGATTCCCGCCGCAGGCCTGCCAGAAGGCGGTAATCTCCGCGAGAGACATTGGTTCTTCGCCGAACACACTAATTTTTTCGTTGACCTTAAGTCGCGGTACCTCGTCCTCCTGAAGAAAGACGTCGCTCGCCTCCTGCTGCTCTGCGGCTTCGAGAATGGTGTCGATCTTTTGCTGCATGGCTCGCAATCTCTACCATTTTCCGCGGGGACATAGCAAGCTGCCTGGTCCGGAACCTGCCTCAAAGGTGTCGCCGTCGAGCATCAACGAAAACAACGTTCTACGATCACCTCGCCGCCCGTGACAAGTAATCATCGAATCGACCATCTTGAACTTCTGAGAGGACATGACGAAACGGCTCTTTACTTATCATGCATCCGCGCACGACTTCGACGTCATCATTGGGACGAGCCAGGGAATCCAAAGCGTGTTGATATGCGGAGCGATCACACCGGCGCAGGCCAACCAGAATGTAGAGCTTGCCTGCCGCCGTGGCGTGAGCCAGCGCAGCTTGCAGCTGCTGTGACGCATCAGGGCGTTCTAAAACCGCTCGCAGATTCCGTTCCCCTTCGGACATCAAGCCCGCAACTCCAACTCCTCCGAACGCCAAAGACTTTGCGGCGGCGACATCACGAGCCGCTGAATTCTCAGACAAAGTAGCTGCCGAAATACCAAGCTGCGACAACACAATCGCAGCGATGAGCACCATAATGCGCGTTTTCATATACGGAGCAGAGATAGCCACAGTCAGTTCAAGCAAAATGTGGATTTCACCGCAAGTGTAAACCGAGTCGCTGCGTTACCCGCACTAATTGGCTGGCTTATTGGTGCGACGGAACAAGCTCGCGATATGCGGCCAGAACACGCCTTCCTCAGAC
>JBLMXH010000174.1:0-45697 GCA_050257685.1 Nitrospirota bacterium | reverse complement strand
AATACCGACGCGGAAGGTTTTTCCCGAGCCGTTCGGACCGAGTTCTCAATCGATTTGCGCGACCTGCGGGTGATGGTCCTCGGCGCCGGCGGAGGCACTGGTCAGGCGGTGGCGTGGCAATGCGCCGTCGAAAATTGTGAACGACTGGTCCTGGTCAATCGCACTCTCGCAAAAACAAGCGCCCTTGTAGGCCGGCTTCGGCCTTTCTTTGCCGAACCGCGCGTACTCGGCCCTGTCGCGCGAATCGAAGCCGTGCCGTGGGACGAAACAGCCATCCGGGCGCAACTCGCGGACATTGACCTGATCGTCAACGCCACGCCACTCGGAATGAATCCTAGCGATCCGGCGCCGATTCCTGCGCGACTACTCGCGCCGCACCACATTGTATTCGACTGTGTGTATCGCCCAGTGAAAACGGCGTTGCTCCGAGCGGCGGATGAGGCCGGCGCGCGCGGCGCGAATGGCCTGTCAATGTTGCTGCATCAAGGCGCACTATCATTTTCGCTCTGGTTCAATCGCGAAGCACCGATTGAAGTGATGCGCTCAGCGATCGCGCGGTAAATCGTTACCCGATGATTGCTTCGCAAAGGCGCCGTTGCCTTCGTCGAGATAGATCGTCGACTCGACGCGCGAAATTTGAAGCGATTGCCGCCACGTTCCGGATTCGAAATGCTTGGTTGCTTCTATCGTTTTTGTTTCGAGCTTCTGCGACGGAGTCGCGACCGTCATCGCTTCGGATAAAATTCTACCGTCCATTTTCTCTGCCGGTTTGATCCCGACAATCTGCAGAATCGTGGGGGCAAGATCGACATTGCCACTCGGCAGATCATCCGTTTCGCCGCGCCTAAAATCCGGGCCGGCAGCAATCAATATGTTGTGCATGTCGAAACGGCTGAGTGTCGCATGCGTTCCTTTTCCTGCCGCGCGTTGCCAATCGGCGTCGATCATGCCCGGACAGCCGAATTGATTTTTTGAAGGGTCCCAGCGAAACGCCATGACCACGTCCGGCGCTTGATCATTTTGGATGTTCGCTTGTTCAAGACTGAAGGTTCCCTCCATTGGTTGCTTTGTAAAAATCACCCCCGCGAAATCCGATTGTTGTAAAAACTTGACTAACCGACCCGTCACGGTGGCGTCATGTCCAGTAACATAGAAAAGTACGCTGCCACCGTTACCGGCCAGCATGATGTCGCCTGCTTTTGGTTCGTTCTTGGCTTCCGTCGCCGCGGCGAAGCCCGCCTCATTCAGAATTTTCGGCAGATCAATTGAGCGTTTGATCGTGGAGAAACCATGATCCGACACCACAAAAACATCCGTTGCGCCGCGCGCTTTCTGTTCATCCAATGCAGCAAGGACAGCCGCGAGATTTTCATCAGCTGACTTGATCGCAGCTATGGCCGCAGGAGCCCCAGGCGACGTTCCATGTTCCGTAAGATCCGGTTCACCCAGCCACAGAAGCGAAAATGCAGGGACGCCATCTCTCCAAAGCACGTCTATCAATGCTTTGGTGGTCCACGAATCCTGTTGCAAAAGAGCAGACGGAAACGGGCCAAGCTTTTCCGTGATTGGATCAAGGGCTGAGCCCGGCAACGCTTTACCTGCGAACAATGTCACACTCTTGTCCGCACCTTCTTGCAAAGGTAGCGCATGCGTCCCGCTTGCGTGGTCAGGGGAGGGCAAGCCAGAGGCATGCCCCACATTGCGATCCAACAAAAGCCCGACGGTTTTCGCAGCGCTAATTAAGCTGCGAGCGCCTGCGCGTTGGATGAGATCAGAAATAGTGGGAACCGCAATGTATTTTCCGCCCGAGACTTCATCCCCCTTTTTCACCGTTGGCGATAGTTCAACATCCACCGCGTTTCGAGAATCGATGTCCGGCCGATATACATGGTTTGCGAGGATACCGCTTCTACCAGGATAAACACCGGTCACCATGGCCGTGCCGTTTACCATTGTGGCACTGGGATATACCGAATGGTGATTACGAAACGTCACGCCCTCGCGCGCGAGTTTCCAAAGCGTCGGAGTATTTTGCTCGGTGACAAAATCCGGACGCATCCCGTCCCACACCACGATAATCACGTGATGCTGGGGTTTCGCGGGTATGATTGCAGCCGTAAACGCACAGAGGATTAAAAACAGCAGTGAAACCGTTCGCCGCATCCGCCATCATAGAATAACGAGCGGCAGTCTCCAGTCCGCTGTGCAAACACCAATAATGTAGAATCCTGTTGCAGGGCGTCTGTGTGACACGCCCAATATCTGCATCCCGGTTGTGGCAGCTTCGCTGTGCGAAGCGCCAGCGAACTGCGTTCTGCGATAGACGTCGCTCACAGAGCGACGGCTACAGTTTCTTGGGTCTGAGCAAAGGAAACAGGATTACGTCGCGGATGGATTCAGCACCCGTGAGCAGCATTGTGAGCCTGTCTATCCCCATCCCAAAACCGCCAGCCGGCGGCATACCGTGTTCGAGAGCGAGCAGAAATTCCTCATCGATGTTTTGCTTTTCTTCGCCGGCCTGCTCCTCCAGACGCCGACGTTGCACAATCGGGTCATTCAGCTCGCTGTAACCTGGCGCAATCTCCGCGCCGTTGATGATCAATTCAAAAACATCCACGACAGAGCTGTCTTCCACGTTCTGTTTGGCCAAAGGCACGAGCTCTTTCGGACAATGCGTCACAAACAAAGGATCAATCGTTTTCTCTTCAACGAGTTTTTCGAACACATGCTGCGTCACCTCGAAATCGACGAGTTGCGGCAAGATTTCGAGCTGGAACTCGTTCATGGCGCGTTCGCGCCGCTGCTCGGGCGAGAGCTCAAACCAATCCTTGCCCGCGATCTCGCGCATCAGGTCGCGGTATCGCACGCGGCGCCACGGCCGTTGCAGATTAATCGTGCGCGTGATTTTTCCGTCAGCGTCGCGATGTTCAATGGTGAGCGAGCCGCAGATCTTTTCGGCAAGAGAGCAAATCAGTTCTTCGACAAGATTCGCCACTTTTTCGAAATCGGCATAGGCCCAATAGGCCTCAAGCATCGTGAATTCCGGATTGTGTTTTCGGGAAATCCCCTCGTTGCGAAAGTTGCGATTGATTTCGAATACCTTGTTGAATCCGCCCACCAGCAGACGTTTCAGATAAAGCTCCAGCGCAATTCGCAGATAAAGATCGATGCCGAGTGCGTTGTGCCGCGTTTTGAATGGTTGAGCTGCTGCACCTCCGGCTATGGTTTGTAAGATTGGCGTCTCCACTTCAACAAAGCCGCGGTCCTCGAAAAAGCGCCGGGTTTCGCGAACAATGGCGATCCGTTTTTCGAATACCGTGCGCGAACGCTCGTTAGTGAGAAGGTCAAGATAACGCTGCCTGTAACGCGCTTCAATGTCCTGTAAACCGTGCCATTTTTCAGGGAGCGGCCGCAGCGTTTTCGCAAGCACCTGGAAGGTGTGGACCTTTACTGTCGGCTCTCCGCTCTTCGTGACAAAACATGTTCCTTCCACGCCAATGAAATCGCCGATGTCGAGTAGCAGAAACAGATCGAACAATTCCGGCCCAACCTCTTTAGCGTGGAGGTAGATTTGAATGCGGCCGGTAGCGTCGCGCAGATCGAGAAAGTGGCTTTTGCCCATGTCGCGATGCGCGGTGATACGGCCGGCGACACGAAATGTTTCACCTTCTTTAAATTGCTCGCGCACCTCCGCGATCGAACCGGTAACATCAAAAGCGGTGCCGAATGGTTCGATGCCTTTCGCGCGCAATGCTTCAAGTTTTTTTCGTCTGAGCGCGATCAGCTCGTTTTCGTCTTCCATATTCGGACAGCGAATGTAAGGCGCTGGGCGTGCTTCGCCACGTTAAATCGCAGCCGCTCTCAAGGAATGACGGCTTCCCCGGCTGGCATGTTCGAGGGCTGCCAAAGCCGTAGTTTCTTCGGAATCTTCAGCTGCAAACCAACACATTACGTTTGCCAACAAAACATCTACAATGTGATAGTTTGAGCTGGCGCGGCACATGAGCTTCCGTCGCGCTGCCATCATTAAAATGACTGCCAACCTGCCGCAAACGAGTTCCAAACTGGAAGGGCCACTGGTAAAGCAGTTCTCGGTCTTTCTGCCGAACAAAGTCGGGGCGATGCTGGACATTGTGAAGCTGCTTAGCACACATCACACGCACGTCGTCGCTCTTAGCGTGTCGGAATCCACCGACTCAGCCATCGCTCGGATCATTGCGAGTGATCCACAGGAAGTGGAGAAATTGTTCAGGGAAAACAATGTTGGGTTCGGCGTGAGCCAGGTGGTGGTAGTTGAGATGCGAGAAGTGGCGACGCAACTCGTAAAACTGCTCGCAGCGCTGGTTATGGCGGAGGTCAATGTGCATTTTGCCTATCCCCTGCTGATTCGCCCACGCGGGTTTTCCGCAATCGCCCTGCACGTGGACGACACAGACTGCGCGTCCTCTGTGCTCACGGGGGAAGGATTCAAAATTCTGAGCCAGGACGATATCTCGCGCTAAGTGAGCGTTGGCGTTCTAACTTTTTGGCCTTTCGGCGGTCAAATACCCGGCACATGTTGACAGGCAGGCAATAGCGCGCGTACAAAATTGACCTCTTATTGCTCCATGCGGACCCTCTTTTCACGGGCTATTCAAATTGATCCAAGCTTCCACGTCGCCCTGGGTGTCATTGTCACCTTGGCTATAGCTGAGGTTTTCTTTGCCACATCGTATTATGTCGGCCGATCGCGAGCGAACAGCGTCTCGGTACAACCAGTTACTGCGGCGCTCACGCGCGCGCCAGCCGCTGCACCAACGCCCGCGCCGGCGGCCCAGCCAAGCGTCCCGCCGCCCGCAGCAGTAACTTCGCCTGCTCGGTCGATCGTTGATCAGTTGTTGCAGGAAGGCAAAGAATTCCGGGAACGTGGCGACACAACAAACGCACTCGCTCGTTTTCAGGAAGCGTTGGACAGCGAACCTGAGAATACTGGCGTCCTCCAGGAGATGGCGCAGACTTACGAGTCGATGCAGTTGTTCGACCGCGCGAATGATGTCTGGCGCAGAATCAAGCAAATCAGTCCGTCCGATAGCGACACGTATGCTTTAGCCGACCGCCGGTTGAAGGTCGGAGTTCCTGCTCAGCCGAGCGTCGAGCCGGGCGGCGGGCCTGCGGAAACTGATGTCCAGTCGCGCAAAGATGTCGGTGGCAATCCGGACGGTCCAATCATGGGAATTTCTGACGTTAAAACGAAAGAAACGTCGGATCCGGAAGCCGAGACTAATCTTGCGTTGGAGATTGGAATAAAAAAAGAACCTGGCGCCGTCATCGACCATAACAAAGTCAAAATCCTGGTGTTTCTTTATGACATTGTGAACGACAAGGATATCAAGCTGACCGACGCCGACGTTAGTAACGAATGGCTCACATCGAAACACGACTGGTCCGACACAAATCCGGAAGTGCTCGTCGTCCGTTACGTGCGCGCAAAAACCGGCGGCGCGTTATCCGAATCATCGCTCTCTGAGGCGGCGTCGAAAGTTCGGCCCGGCCAAAAGGGTCGAAGCTCAAAGAATTCCGCGGACATCGGACAACGGAAATATCTTGGTTACATCGTTCGTGTTTATTACGGTGACGATCTGCAAGCTGTTCAGGCGGAACCGGCGCGGCTTCTGCAGCAGTTTCCTCTCTCGAAAAGCCCCTCAGCACGATGAGACGATTGGTTCGAGACCGGGTTTATTGCATCCGAACCACACGGGACCTGGCAAGCAATCTACGATGCGTTCTTCCATGGTTGTTCGTTTGTATTTTTCCTGCAGCAGCAGAAGCGCAGGTTCAGGTAGATCTCAAATTTAAACGATTGCAATACATCGCTTACGAACCGGTCGTGGCGACAGTTGCTATCACTAATCTGGCCGGGCGCGATATTGAACTCCACGACGCCGATGGGCAATCATGGTTGGGATTTGAGATTACAGGCAGCGAGGAACAGCCGATTGGGCCACTTAACGGTGCAAATCGGGAGCCGCCGTTGAGAATTCAGGCGGGCCAGAGAGTCACGCGCCAGATCGATCTGACGCCGTTGTATCCAGTGCACGAATACGGTGCCTATCATGTGCGCACGAACATTTACTTCGCTGATCTGGGAAAGTTCTTCTACTCCGCACCCCGTGTCTTCGAAGTCACTGACGCGCGGCCAATCTGGCAGCAAACAGTTGGAGTCCCACAAGGTGGCGGCGGATCCGGAGACGTGCGCACGTACTCATTAATGACGAATCGTTTTCCGGACCACACTTCTTTGTACGTGCGGGTGCAGGACAAAGATAGCGGCGTGGTTTATGCCACTTACTCGTTAGGTCGTACTATCGCGTTCGAGCAACCGCAAGCGGAAATCGATCGCGCCAATCAATTGCATGTTTTACATTGTGCGGCTCCACGCGCCTGGTCGTATGCGCGGGTTGGATTGAATGGCGAACTATTGGAACACACGTCATTCATGGAGACCAACACCCGGCCGCGACTGGTTCATTCCGGTGGTGGCGAAGTAGCCGTGCGTGGCGGCATGGTCGAAACCCCTGCGCAGAAATCGGGTGGCAAAGCGCCGAAACTTTCAGCTCGCCCGCCCACGGGCCCCTCGGAAGACCGATGATGCTCAGGAATTCCATCCGAATCGGTTTATCGGCTGCCGGTCTGTTAGCAACATTTTTGGCCTCTACCTCGCACGCTGCGAAGAGTAACCGAAGCTCCAAGGGAGATGGCTCAGGCACAATTGTCGTAATCGATGCGGGACACGGCGGCTACGATCGCGGAGGAATTCCCGGTCAGAGGGTTTCAGAAAAAGACATGACTCTCGATGTGGCGCAGCGGCTTAGAAATGTCCTCGCAGCGAATGGATATCGAGTCGTGATGACCAGGGATAGCGACGTATTTGTTCCGTTGGGAACTCGCGTCGCGATTGCCAACCAGTATCGCAACGCAATCTTCGTATCAGTCCATTTCAACTCCGCAACGCGGAGGGGCGCCGACGGCATCGAAACATATTTCTACAGCCGGGACAGCCTCGCACTCGCCTCGGCGATCCATCACTACGTGGCCGGTGGAGCGCCGTCGCCAAATCGCGGAGTGCGTCGGCGCGGCTATTATGTGTTGCGAAAGACAGCGATTCCCGCGGTGCTTGTCGAATGCGGTTTCCTTACCAATCCCACAGAGGCTAGTTACGCCCAAAACGCTTCCTACCGCCAAAAGCTCGCCGAAGAAATTGCAGCAGGAGTCGGGAGACGCAATTCTGTCGGCGGTACTTTCGGTACGACCCGAGTCGCGACAGCTGAAAGCATTCCGCTGCAACCGTACATTGACCAAACCAGGGTCACCCACTCCAAGAAGAGCCGCTCAAAACGTTCGGCCAAGAAAAGCAGTCGCCGGAAGAAGAAGAAGACTTCATCGAAACCGGTCGACATAGAGGCGCGCGTCGTTTCATCAGATCGGGAGGGTTGATTGGACCTGCCAATTTTGACTTCGGCGCAGATTCGAGCCGCAGAAGAGGCTGCATTTAGCACTGGCGTCGAAGTGGAAGCGCTGATGAACAAGGCCGGCGCCGGTGTCGCTCAGGCGGTGATGAAATTTTTCCAGAAAGCAGGCCGATGCATCGTGTTTGCGGGGAAAGGACATAACGCAGGCGACGCATTATTCGCCGCGCAGTGTTTAGCGCAGTACGGATGGAAAATCGAAGTGCGCCTCACTTTCAACGAAGCTGATTGCAGTAATCTCACGCGCAAAAAGCTGAACGATTTGCGAAACACAACTGCAAGAATGCCTGCGTGGAGTAACAGCCAGGCGCATGACGTTGGCATTACTATCCTGGAGCTCTTCTCTTACGCAGCTGATGAGTTGTCCTTTGCTCAGGAAAAGATCGCCACTGACGCGTACCTCCGCAGTGCTCCGTTAATTGTTCTGGATGGTTTGCTTGGCGTCGGTGCAAAACCACCGCTCCGCGAGCCGATTCGCGCCGCCTGTCGCGCAATCAATCAACTGCGGACAACAAGCGGCGCTTACGTGTTTGCGGTAGATCTACCAACCGGTCTCGACACCGATTCCGGCAGGGCAGATCGCGACTGCGTGATCTCCGATTTTACCGTTACGATTGGTTACGCGAAGCGAGGCCTGGTTGCTGACGGCGCCGTGAATTATGTAGGCCGGATCGTGGTCGTGCCGCTCGAGCAATTGCAGCCGCCGAAACCTAAGCCGAAAGAAATCATCGCGAGCGCGGCCGGTCTTCGCGGTTTGATGCCCAGGCGCAAGTATAACTCGTATAAGAATCAATTTGGTCGCATCGGCGTCGTAGCGGGTTCCAGGGGATTTGTCGGCGCTGCGCTGATGGCGTCACAAGCTGCGCTCAAGGCGGGCGCAGGGTTGGTGGAAGTTTTTGTTCCAGAAGAAATTTACGAGATCGTCGCCGGCGCCGCCTTCATGGAATCAATGGTAAAGCCGATCGCGTCGTATCGGCACTTGCTGAAGGAAAAAGCCGACGTTTGGGCCGTGGGTCCGGGTCTGGGCAAATCGCACGCAGCCGAAATCCTTGAGCTAGTTGAAAAGGTGAAGGAGCCGATGGTGCTCGACGCAGACGGACTGAACATCGTGTCGGAAAAAACTCCGGTGTTGCGGCGTTGCAAAGGCAAACGGCTGCTGACGCCGCATCCCGGCGAGATGAAACGGCTTTTCCCGGAAGAGCAAGACTCGCGGGCGAAAACGGCGACGAAATTTTGCGATCGCTTTCCGGTCACACTTTTATTAAAAGGCAGTCGCACCATCGTCGCTGAACGCGGTCGCCCGTTGAGCTACAACACGACGGGCAATCCGGGTATGGCCACCGGCGGAATGGGTGATGTTCTCACCGGAGTTTGCGCCGGTTTGCTGGGGCAAGGCCTCTCCCTTTATGATGCCGGGCGAGTGGGCGCATGGCTATGCGGACGCGCAGCAGAGATCGCAATTTTTAACGGCAACCAGAGCGAGCAATCACTGTTGCCGCGAGACGTCCTTAATCACCTCGGCGACGCGTTCAAAGAACTGTAGAGCGTCTGTATAACACGCGCAGTTAGATCGGTGTCCCAATCGCATTCATTTTCGAAATCTTTCCTGCTTTCCTGCTTTCCTGATTCGTAGATTCTTACGGAGTGGAAAAGTTTGTTCTGATCGGCAGCGGATTAGCCGGAGGATTGCTCGCGGCATATCTTGGGCGGCGCGGATACGAAGTCGATCTTTATGAGCGACGGGCTGACCCGCGCGAAGGAAATATCGTCGGCGGACGCTCGATCAATCTGGCGATTTCGACGCGCGGGATTCACGCGCTCAAACAGATCGGCATTGCTGACGAGGCTTTGCGACACGCCATTCCGATGCGCGGCCGAATGATCCATGACAAATCAGGGACGCTGCATTTCGCGCCGTATGATGTGGATCCAAAAAAGTGTATCAACTCAATCGGCCGGGCGGCGCTCAACGCAACCGTCATCGAAGCGGCACAGCGTAGTTCCAATGTTCGTGTCCATTTCAATCACAAGTGCACCAGTGTCGAGATCCGCTCCGCCGTCGCTCATTTGGAAACCGAAAACGGCCCCGTAGCGGCGCAAGGCGATACAGTGACCGGCGTTGATGGCGCGTTCTCGGCAGTACGCAAATCGATGCAGAGCGAGATGCCCGACTTCGCTTACAACGAAAGTTATCTCGCCCACGGATACAAGGAGTTGACCATTCCGCCCGGACCGGACGGCTCTTGGCGCATGGAAAAGAACGCGCTTCATATTTGGCCACGCAAAAGTTTCATGATGATCGCGCTGCCCAATCCCGACGGCTCCTTCACCTGCACGCTGTTTTGGGAATTCGAAGGATCCCGCAGCTTCGCCACCACGAAGACCAACGACGATGTACGCCGGTTTTTCGACGAAGAATTTCCCGATGCGGTGCCCCTCATGCCAAGTTTACTCGAGGATTTTCGAAATAACCCGACCGGTTCACTTGTGACCATTCGCTGCGCGCCGTGGTTTTACCGCGACAAGATTTGCCTCGTCGGCGATGCCGCGCACGCCGTGGTGCCATTTTACGGTCAGGGAATGAATGCAGCCTTCGAAGATTGCGTGGTGCTGGACGAGTGCCTTCAACATTTCCCCGAGAACCGCGAGCGTGCGTTTTCCGAATATTTCCGGCGGCGAAAAGAAAATGCCGATGCGCTTGCCGATCTTGCGATCGGGAATTTTATCGAGATGCGGGACAAAACCGCATCGAAGAGCTTTCGCGCGAAAAAGAAGCTGGATCACGCGCTGGAGGCCGCCCTGCCCGGAATATATCTGCCGCTTTACACGATGGTCACTTTCACAAGAATTCCGTACTCAGCGGCGGCAAGACGCGCCCGACTACAAGATCGAATTCTTTACACCGTTGCCATCAGTGTTCTCACGATCGGAATCTTGACCATCGCATTTTTACTTGCCCATTCTTAGCGGCAATTGCGTCAATTTAAGTGCCGTTTCTTACGCTTGCGACTTCGTCGAATGCCTCTGGAACCACAGCGTTGATATGCTTCCTGTTCCAAGGCCGCCACGACCTTGTTGAAGCCTTTGATATCCGCAGCGCTAACGCGGCGGCTAACCGCGCGTTCCAACGTGGACAAATGTTGATGAATGCGGTGCGCGAGCTTTCGCCCTTTTGCCGTTAGTCGCACCACGAAAGTGCGGCGGTCTGTTTCGCCCACTTCGCGCGTGATCAATTCACGCCTTGCCAGACGATCGAGAATACTCGTTAGCGTCGATCTCTTGTGCGCCAGCCCCCGATGTAGGTGAGATACGTTGGCGCGACCGAGCCGAGCCAGTAGCGCTAAAATATGCGCTTCCCCCTGCGTCAACCCGCGCTCCTTCAAGCCGTCAAGATAAAGACCGATCCGGTGCGTTGCGCGATGAACCGGGTGAACAAGTCGCAATGCCATCGATTGAAAGGGGCTTCAGATCCGGCTCCACCCATAAAGCTCGCGCTTCGTCACTGAAAAGCCGTTCGGCTGAATAGTAAGCGAGCGGAAAATTCTTTTCCAGCAATTGCGGATTTGCGCAGACAACGTCTTCCAAACGTTGCCCGCAGGTGGCCGCCTTTGCCCGTGCCAGAAAGTGCACCCAGAATAATGTGATGGTCTCATGATACTTTTGCGGTTTGCCGAGCGCAGCAGCAAATCGGCGCAATGTGTTGCGCATCTTGTCGGCCGCTTGCTGCACCGATGAGGATTCGGCGAGATAGACCCACGCTACATGCAAGTGTGAAGCATGGTGGAAAGCGTCGTTTGCGATTTGGCCTCGTTCGAGTGCACGCGTCAATTCCACATCAGTCATGGACGCGTCTCGTTTGCCACTGCTCGGAACTTCACAATGGTGCATCCTATCGCCTAAACAAGACCTCATATCTTATTACGATATCGTAGTATCCGATATCGTCAACGAAACGTTACGGCATAAAGATGCATCAGACGATCCGACGACATTGGGATCGCGAGTCGCCCTCTACAGAGATCGGAACGAATAAGGCGTTCTGCATGGCCGACATCGTTGTCGTATTGAACGAAGCGCTGCAACGAAATGCAAAGCATGAGGCCAGGCTTTCAAACATCTCTGGCCCATTTCCCCTCTGAGTTTATCCAAAGCTGATCCGAGTTTGTTTGCTTCGCTCAGAATCACAGCCTCACAGCGTTGCAGGGACAATCGTTTCTTTACGCGAAAACTTGCATTCCATTCAGCCTGAGATTACCGGCATTGGTAATATGGCTGAAACATACGTTCCAATGATTAGTTCCGGCATTGCCGGTCCACTCGGTGTTCTGCATCTCCCGCGCCTTTGGCAGAAAGTCTCGCTCGAGGAATCCGGGAAACTTGCTCCCGGTTATCCCGGCATCGGCAAAGGTTTCGACGCGATGACGCTCGCCGCGCTCGGACTCGAAGAACAGTCAGTCCGGGACTACATCAAGCAAAACAAGCCGACCTATCCGCAATTCGAGGCGTGGGTAAAGAAAAACGCAAAATCATCGAACCGGGATGCCATCGAGAAGCACAACGCGGCGGTGCGTGGCTATAATCACGACGACGAAACGCGCAAGGGAATTCTGGGCACATGCGAGATTGCCGATGATGCTTCTTCGCCGAAGGATGCGGTGAATCTGAACAATCTGGACGATTGGTACGAGTTTCATCAGGCAGTGCTGGTGTAGGGGAGCCGTCGCGCCCTTGCGTGCTGGCGCTGGCGCCTCGCCATCGCGAACTCGGAAAGAACATTGGCGCAAAAAAGTTGTGGTTGGATTGCCATGTGCCTTTCGGCGCGAGCTATTTCGTGGTTTGTTTCTTCTCTTGTCCGACAGAAAAAGTCCGGCGTTCTTTACTCTTGATCTCAATGAAATCCTGAAAAGTGCGTCTCGGCGAGGGCGTCGAGACCAGCACGCGAGACGCGTGCGCTCCCCAGATTGACGCGAACGCATCAGCCCTGAATTTCTTTGCGATGGCAGTTACAAACTGCAAGACCAAAATTGTTTGTAGTTCACTTGCTCGGTTTGATCATCGTTGTTTTGCTTCGGGTCGCATTCACATGACTCGGGTTTCATTTTTTGTTACACAACTGCTTGTTTTCTCATCGGCGTTTTTCGCCGTCCCGGAATCGATAATTGCGAATTCTTTACCGGCCACTCCTTCACCGTCTCCGCAACTGCCGTCCAAGGACAAAACGGTTATATATTCGGGCGCAGCAATAATCGACGGAACTGGCGGACCGCTACGGACTGATATGGCCATCATCGTACGCGGCGAACGTATTGAAGGTGTGATGCCTCGGACTGAGTTAAAGGTCCGTGCTGGCGCGGAAGTCGTTGACGCCGCCGGCCAATACGCGTTGCCCGGCTTCATCAATTCGCACGAGCATTTGGCTACGCCACCCAACCGCAAATTTGCAGAGGCGATGATGCGACGTGATCTGTTTTCAGGAGTCACCGCGGTGCGTTGTATGGGTGACGATTTACGCGCGCTCGCCGATCTCGCCCGCGCGTCTCGCATCCTGGAAATTCCCGGACCGGATCTTTATTACGCTGCATTGTTCGCAGGACGTGATTTCATGAACGATCCGCGGATTCTTGCCTGCTCTCAAGGCGCGCAAGTCGGTGAGACTCCATGGATACGTGCGATCGACGAAGACACAGATCTCGTCAATGCAGTGACGCTCGCAAAGGGGACCGGCGCGATCGCAATTAAGATTTATGCCGACCTGTCAGCTTCGTTAGTAACGAAGATTGTAACCGAAGCGCACCGACAGGGTATGCAAGCTTGGGCGCATAGCATGGTGTTTCCGGCCACGCCGCGGGAAGTGATCGATGCAAAACCAGACTCCGTCTCGCACATCGGGTATTTTGGATTTCAAGTTATGGACAAGCGTCCGCAGAAATACCAAGAGCGTGAAAAGTTTCCGATCGATCCTGCGCCTTTCGTCAATGCCGACAACAAAATTATGTCATCGCTCTTTAGCGCGATGAAAGAGCGAAAGATCATTCTCGACGCCACCAACTACGTCTACGAAACGATTGAGCAAATGCGAGCACGTGATCCGCAGAACGCGCCGCCACCCCCGTTCTGTTCGTCCAAACTGGCCGAGTTGCTGACCACACAGGCTTATAAGGATGGCGTTCTCATTTCAGCCGGCACCGACAGCTTCGCGCCATGGGAAGAAGCGTACTCAGCGTTGCAGGGTGAAATCGAAATCCTGATCCGCAAAGTCGGCATGACTCCGATGGATGCTATTCGTTCGGCAACACTCATTAGCGCGATGAGTATGGGGCAACAAAGCGAGATGGGCACATTGGAACCGGGTAAGTTGGCCAACATCGTTTTCGTAGGCGCGAACCCGCTTCAGGACATCGGCGCGGTCCGACAGGTTGTGCTCACGGTCAAACGCGGCGCACAGTATCCCAGAAAGAACTACACTCCCGTCACGAAAACGGAAGTCGAAGGCTATTTTAGATAAGCAACCATTGACGCGCGCGCTTGCGCTATGCGAGCGTTGCCACACTAATGCAAACGAAATTAACGCCAGCCTTTCGCAAGCCGGTTGCGACCTTTCAGCCGGGCGCGGAAACGCTGCCACAGCGTTATTTTGTTTCCCCCGACATTTTCGCTGAAGAGTTGCAGAAAATATTCGCAGCCAATTGGGTGTTGGTTGGCCATCAGAGCCAGCTCGCCGAACCGGGCGATTATTTCCTCGCGGATGTAGCCGGCGAAAGCTTGATCATCACGAAGGATCAGCGATCGACGATCCGCGCGTTTTATAACGTTTGCCGTCATCGCGGGGCGCGACTTTGCGAACAACAGAATGGACACGCCACAGCGATTCAATGTCCGTATCACGCGTGGACGTACGCGCTGGATGGGCGTTTGCTTGGCGCGCCGCACATGGACGAGACGCCGGGATTCAATAAGGGTGAATATCCATTGAAGCCGGTGCGGCTTGGTCTTTGGGAAGGTTTTATTTTTCTCAACCTTACGAACGGCTCGACAGAGCGAGGCGGCTACATGTCACTCGAGAAATGGTTTGAAGCCCTCAACGGAAAATTTTCAGCCTGGAACCTCGCATCGTTGCGCTCGGCGAAACGAATCGAGTACGACATCAAGGCCAATTGGAAGTTGATGTTTCAAAACTACTCGGAGTGTTATCACTGCCTGGGTGTGCATCCGGAGTTGTCGAAGATCTCACCGTACGACTCCGCAGAGAACGATCTGATCGAAGGACCGTTCCTCGGTGGATTCATGCGGATCGCGAACGACAAAAGCCTGACAATGAGCGGCAGTGCTTGCGCGTTGCCTGTAGGTAATTTCGGCGATGACGATTTCCGGTTCGTTTTCTATTACTCGATTTTTCCGAACATGCTGCTGAGTCTGCATCCGGATTACGTGATGGTGCATCAACTTGAACCGCAGTCACCGGACCGAACACTCATTTTCTGCGATTGGTTTTTTAATCCGGAAGCGTTTAAGCGCAGCGATTTTGATCCAAATGATGCCGTTCAGTTCTGGGACATGGTCAACAAGCAAGACTGGCACGTGTGCGAATTGAGCCAGCAAGGGATTTCCTCACGCGCGTACGAGCCGGGACCGTACTCAGCGAGGGAAAGCATTCCAGCAGCGTGGGACGAGTACTACCTGCGGCAGGTACGCTGAGTTTTATCCACACCCTGACTCAAGCGATCTGCCGACCTTCTCTGCAGACAAAGCAACCGTTCTACAGGTTGGCAAGGATTTTTGCGGCCATCGATTTCTCCGAATCGAGAACCTCCTTCGGAGCGTGACCGTGAAATCCAATCGTGACCAAGATGTCGCCCTTGAGAATATGCAACATTGCCATGCCGGTCTCGTTAGGACAGAAGATCGCTTTATCACCAAGCCCCTGCACCGGAGTCGATTTGCTTTTATCGGCGGGCAGCATGGAAAACATTGTCTGAGTCAGATGAGGCGGAGCGCCCTGGCCCGGATACAGAACGTCGAAATAAAGTCCCTTATCGCCCTGAATCGTACGGTAACTCCACTCCGATTCGTAGTAGCCGTCAGTGCCGTTCTTGTTGTGGCCCTTGGCATCCTTGACCGGGGCATCCAGAATTTTCTCGACGTCAGACTTGGTGATGACTTTCGGGACATCGATTTTGCCACCAGCCATTGCGGAGTGCACGCCGGCCCAACTAACGATCAATATACTGAAGCCAACGATTGTTCTTCTCATAGGATCCTCTCCGTAAGTTCGGGCGAAGCATGACGGAATCGCCATTTCACATCAATGTTCAATTATGAGCGACCGAAGAATCGCGCTTTGTGATAATGAATCTAACACTTAATATCCAGGATCAGGAGCCATGCCGCCGCTAACCTACGCGAATTATCTTGATCTTGAACAACTGCTCTCGCTCCAGAAGCCGCGTTCGAGCCCGCCGGAGCACGATGAAACGCTGTTTATCATCATTCATCAGACGTACGAGCTTTGGTTTAAGCAGTTGCTGCATGAGTTTGACAAAATAAACAGAGATTTTTCCGCAGGCGATCTCTTCGGGGCGATCCACACGTTCAAGCGGGTACGCACTATCATGAAAGTACTCGTGGCACAGATCGATATTCTCGAGACCATGACGCCATCGTCGTTCTCAAGTTTTCGCGACCGGCTGGAAACAGCATCGGGATTTCAATCAGTGCAGTTTCGTGAGGCCGAGTTCGCACTTGGGTACAAGCGCGCAGCGACGGTCAATTATCTAAAGCCCGACTATCCGGGTTACGATCGGCTGAACCAACGCCTGCATGAACGCACGGTGGTGGATCATTTCTATGATTTTCTCGAGACGCGCGGCGCACAGATTCCGCCTGAATTAAAGAATCGCGACGTCACGAAACCAAACGGACCAGACGAACGAGTGCAGCAAGAGATTCTGCGCTTATATAAGAATTCGCCTGAATGCTCAATCCTATTCGAATTGATGACCGATTTTGACGAAGGCCTGCAGGAGTGGCGTTATCGACACGTCAAACTGGTGGAGCGCACCATCGGCGCGAAGAAAGGCACCGGTGGATCGCCGGGTGTCCCCTTTTTGAAGGAATCATTATTCAGACCGGTCTTTCACGATCTCTGGGCCATCCGACACGAGATGTGACCGAGCACTGGCGTGCGGCGGAATTCCGAAGCACGAATGTCGAATACCGAAACCTACAGCCGGAGAAATTCGCGCACTGTTCCCGAAAGGATTTGCGATTTCTCTTTTTCGTGAAGCTTCATGGATTCAATCAGTTTACCCGGATGTGTTTCGCCTAACGAGAACGGGTAATCCGAACCGAATGCGATACGGTCCGGACCGAACAACTTGAGAAGCAGCCGGAGTGCGTCGGCGTCATGGACGAGTGAATCCACATAAAACCGCGCCGGCATGCCGTCGTGAGCGAGATAGCGACGCGGACTGGTGGTGTTTTCCGCCGCCACTACATCAGGGCGGACATGAAAGGCATGATCGACACGACCGATGGTAAACGGAAACGCGCCGCCGCCATGCGCAAACGCCACGCGCAGTGTCGGAAAGCGCTCGAACACGCCCCCGAAAATCATCGAACAGATGGCGAGAGACGTTTCTGCGGGCATGCCGACGAGCCACGGTAGCCAGTATTTCGGCATGCGCTCGCTGCCCAGCATATCCCACGGATGAATAAAGAGTGCGGCATCGAGTTCCTCAGCGGCGCTCCAGACCGGCTGAAGCGCTGCGTTATCGAGGTTCAGAATATCTACGCGTCCGAAATTCGGATTGGCATCAACGTGCGTTCCTATCTCTGCGCCACGGAGTCCAAGCTGACGGACGCAGCGTTCCAGTTCGGCTGCAGCAAGATCGGCGTCCTGCATTGGAATAGTGCCAAGACCGGTGAAGCGCTTCGGATGCTTGCGAACGACTTCGGCGATGTGGTCATTTAGCCGCCTGGACAGATCGAGCGCATCAGCCGGCTTCGCCCAATAGCTGAACATCACCGGAACTGTGGAAAGGACTTGCATCGAAACGCCCGCCGCGTCCATCTCTTCGATTCGGCGCGTTGGCTCCCATACATGGTCCCCAATTTCGCGAAACAAACGGTCGCCAACCATCATCCGCGCACAGCACGGCTTGTAATGATCAAGCCGTATGAAACCGGCGTAGCCGTATTTCGCGTCCAGGTCCGGCCAGTCGCGCGGCAAAATGTGGGTGTGCAGATCGATCTTCACTGGCGTGTCATCATCGCTCCGGATCAAATCGACAGGCAAGATGCCTGTCGGCTGCACAGACCAGGGGCCTGTGTTCCAATGCGCAGTCCCGTGGCAAAATATGAGCATGCAGATCGATCTTCACCGGCTGGCATTGTAGGGCGTTTGATTCGCTCACGCCAGCGAGCTCTCCCTCCGGGGGCTTTCCGTCTATGTCGCTTGGCGGCCGCCAGCTCCATTCTTTGAAACGCCAATGCCGAAAGGCGTCTGGCAGACGCCCAACATGGATCCTACAGCGCCTTTACCGGTTGCGCTTTTTCCACCTTCTTACCGCACTGTTTGCAAGTCCGGCGCGCGTCGTCGCTCCAGAATTCGAGCATTGCCCTGCTAAAGTGGTCCACGATGTCTTTGCAATCGAAGTGGATGTCTTCCACCAGTGCGCCACAATTTTCGCAGTAGAAAATCACGTGCTCCTTTTCACCTGGCGGTCGACGGCGCTCCACAACCAAGCCGATGGTGTCGGGCGGGCGCTGGGGCGAATGCGGCACATTGGGCGGAATGAAGAAGGTTTCGCCCTCGTGCACAACGTGATCGACGATGCGATCCCCTTCGCGGATACGGACCTTAATGTCCCCTTTGAGCTGATAGAAATACTCTTCCGAATCAACGAGGTGAAAATCGTTTCGTGCGTTCGGGCCTTTAATGACCATCACAAAAAAATCCCGACCGTCATAAAGGTACCGGTTACTTACTGGCGGCTTAAATTTATCGGCATTCTCTTCGATCCATTTCTCTAGATTAATTGGCGATTGCACTCTGGTCATGAATATGAGGGTATTTGGCGCGTGCAAAGCGTCAAACTCACTCCGCCGGAGTCAGAATTGCCGGGCGGCCAAGGTCGCCATAACCAGACTAGGCACAAAACGGTAAAAGGCATAGTAATCATGCCGAATGATGCGGGTCTGCACGCGACCGAAGTCAGCGAGCACAGTCAAGTTCAGCGAGCACAGTCAAGTTCGATCGAAACTAACAGCTCTAGCTCTGTGAGCTTGTTCACTGGTCTTGGCAACTAAAAGTCCTCCGCTTTTCAGATGCGGCCAGCCTACCCATCAAAACCGACTTTAAAGTTGAATGAGTAACTCGGTAGTGAATAGTATCCGCCGCTCTGTGAAACATCCCCCAGTTTTGCCAATTGTCGGTCTGTTCCTGGCCGCGCTGATTATTTGCAGTTGCGAAGAGTATCCGGCGCCTTACGAGCCGGGCCTGTATCCACGCGCCACTCCCGCAGGGTGGTGGGACGACGATGGCGCTTCCGGATCGCCAAAGATCGTCGTTCATACCGGCGAACAGAAAGCTTATTTCTATAAAGGCAAACGTTTGGTTGGCGAGACAACTGTCTCCACAGGTAAGCCCGGCTTTTCCACTCCGCCGGGCCACTACACCGTGCTTTCAAAGGACGCCGACCACGTTTCGACCGTGTTTGGCGATTATGTGGATGATGCTGGCAACGTCGTTAGATCAAATATCGATTCGCGAAAGGATTCGCGCCCGAGAGGATCCCATTTCGATGGCGCGCGAATGCCGTACGCCATGTTTTTCAGAGGCGGCTACGCGATGCATCAGGGTTATGTGCCACCCTTTGCCGCATCGCATGGCTGTATTCGCATTCCGAAGGGAATGGCAGCAACGTTTTACGAACACGCTCCCGTGGGAACGCCGGTCACGGTAACTGAATAGGAATTGTGGGGCAGATCGCGGCCCTGCGTTTCGCGACGACTCGACCACTCGTTGTACAAGTATCCTTCACCGGGAGGCGTGCTAACGTACCGGGAACCATGCAGAAGAGTGTCATCACCGAGGAAAGGATCTCCGCTGCCGGCCTAACGAAAGAGGAACTCCAACGTTATTCGCGGCACCTCATCATGCCCGAAGTGACTGCTGATGGGCAGAAGCGACTTAAAGCAGCGCGCGTTTTGTGTATCGGCGCCGGCGGACTCGGTTCCCCTGCTGCGCTCTATCTGGTAGCAGCAGGTGTGGGAAAGCTTGGGCTTGTCGACTTCGACCGTGTCGATCTCACCAACCTGCAACGGCAGATTCTTCATGGAACAAAGGACATCGGCCGCAGCAAACTCGAATCGGCGCGCGATCGGCTGCGCGACGTCAACCCGGGCGTCGCTGTTGAGTTGCACGAGTGTCGATTGTCCAGCGAGAACGCGGAGCAAATTATAGCTGACTACGACATCATCGTTGATGGTTCGGATAATTTCGCCACGCGGTATTTGTCGAACGACGTCTGTGTTTTTGCGGGAAAGCCGAATGTTTACGGCTCTGTTTTTCGGTTTGAGGGCCAAACGACTGTGTTCGCACCGCATTTGGGGGGACCATGTTATCGTTGTCTCTTTCCGGAGCCACCCCCACCAGAGTCAGTGCCGAACTGTGCGCAAGCTGGTGTGCTCGGTGTTCTGCCCGGAATCATTGGTATGCTTCAGGCGATCGAGGCAATCAAACTGGTCCTGGGCATCGGCGACTCCCTGGTTGGACGCTTGCTGCACTTCGATGCGCTTAAGGTGGCATTTCGCGAGCTAAAATTGCGGCGCGATCCGCAATGTCCCGTTTGCGGCGAAAATCCAAGAATTTTTGCGCCAATCGATTACGATCAGTTTTGCGGCGCGCAGGAGTATGCAAGCATTCCTGGAATATCCGTACAAGAACTAAAGGCAAAGATGGAAGCTCACGAACCATTCAACCTAATCGATGTACGAGAGCCATTCGAATTTGAGATCGCGCGAATCGAAGGCGCGAAGTTGATCCCGCTCGGTGAAATCGTGGAGCGCGCAGACGAGCTGGATCGCGAGCAATTGTTGATCATCCATTGTCACAGCGGTGGCCGGAGCGCAGAGGCCGTGCGACTGCTGAAGCAACGGGGCTTCGCCAAGGTGTACAATCTTGAAGGCGGAATCGCTGCATGGTCGGACTTCATCGATCCGACGGTGCCGAAATACTGAGAGTGTCAGTAACACCGCGGCTTCAGCCCGGTGGCGCGGGTGGTCATTCCGAGCGGAGCGCAGCGGAGTCGAGGAACCCCGCGGCGCAACCGTACAATTCGCCACCGGGATCCCTCGACTTCGCTCGGGATGACGGCCTAACGACACGCTGTTAATCAGACTTCTTTAGAGCAGCAGCGAGTTCGTCCGTACTGGGAACGCTATGCCATTGTGCTAACAATTCCCCACTTCGCCCAAATACGAACACGCAGAAATCTGTTGCTCCTGCGGTCTGACCCAATTGCGAAGCGATTGCCCCGTCAAAATCGGTAGCGACAAATATGTCGCCTTTAGCATCGCGCGAGATTTTCTGCGCGTCGTACCGCGCCTGAAGACGTTTTGCCTCTTCACGGACGCGATGCCGGATAAACGCGGTAGCCAGGCGCCGCCCGATTTCCATGTGTCTGCCGGTAAAATGAATGATGGTAATCATTCTGTAAGTCGTATTGCCAAGACAAAAATCTGGAACATGGTCGCCCACGATGCGGGTCTGTTCCCGATCAGCAGGTGTCGTCAACACCACGATGGTGATGTGGCCATCAGCTGTGGAAAGTTTGTTGCCATCGAGATCGACAAAGCCAATCGAATAAGTGGTGCCGGTTGAAAGCGCGCCATCCATAGAGATAGCCGCAAAAAGGAGCGGCGTGGCGAGTGATAAAAAAATTTGAAGTGCACGCATGCTCACAACCAAGCAAATTGCCGGGAATGCGCCGCACTGACAACCCTCGGCCTCGCCGGTCCCATGCTTTTTCAGTGTGGCCTGCAAACGCGATCTTCAGCCGGGGTTGCCCGTTGCTGCTACTTTTTCTTTGCGGGTTGGCTGGGTGTGATCAGGTCGGCAGTTCCCGTTACTCCCAACTGATACAGGATGCCGACAATAAATCGACGCAGGGCGACTTCGAACGGGCGGTGAACCTCTATGAAGCTGCTCTCGACGATAGCCCGCGCGGTGCTGAGGTTCACTACAAACTGGCTCTGCTTTATGACGATAAGCTCAACGATCCGGTCAGCGCCCTGCATCATTTCAAACGCTATCTCGCGCTAAGTCCAAATGGTCCGCACGCAAAAGACGTGAATGATTCAATCAAGCGCGACGAAATTGCTGCGCTCACAGCGCTATCCGGCGATTCGGTTATCACTCGGGCGGAAGCGGCGCGGTTGCGCAATGAAAATCTGACGCTGCACAAGCAATTGGAAGAGCGTGCAGCATCACGAACGGCATTGGAGAAGTTGGAAGCAGCCGACGCCCGGAAACCTGGTTTGAAAAAAGGAGGCCAAAGCTATGTCGTGCAGTCCGGCGACACCCTCTTCTCGATTTCGCGGAAGTTTTATAAATCTCCGAAACGTTGGAAAGCGATTCTTGAAGCCAACAAAAAGAGTATTCGCGATCCAAAAGACCTCACGGTTGGTCAGACGCTCGTAATACCGTAACAGATTGATACAGCAAAAAACCTGGAGTGTTACGATCCTTTAATCAAAAGCGCCGCGAGGACGGCGCGCGCACTCCCAAAGCTCTCGCGAAAAAGGCCGCGCCCTGGGGTTATTTCGCACGAAGTGCTTTTGGAGTGCGATGCGTCCCCGCATCGTTTTTTCCTTTTACTGCAACGAATCGACGCCAATCAATTCGCGTTGCCACGGAACTAACAAGGTACTTGCTCGCGCAGAATCAGCTGCAATCGCCTCGAGGGCCGCGCGGGACGCAATAAAAGAGCGTTCCAAGCCAAGCTGCACAGCAGCTTTGTCGCGCCTTTGGCGTAACTGGTCTGCGCGCTGACGCATTTCGGCGCTCGGCCGAGCACCCGGGCGGCGGCGCATAACCGGCCACTCCGATTGCGGCGATTGCAATGCCACTTCAGCTGCTTCTCGGAATGTCTGCCTTCGGCGAGCGGAAAAGTGTTTGTAATCAGGCACGCGCCCTGACATGAAATTTCCCGCCGCTTCCAAGAGCTCGCGGTTATGTAAAATATGAAATGGTGGTCGATCTGCCAGTTCCGCTTCGACCTCCCGCCATTGCCACAAAGCACGAAGCACCGCTCCCGTATGCGGATCGAGCGCACCAGCTCCGGCGATGCGCCAAATTTCGTCCTCCGTCCGTTCGCGCGCTGCGGCGGCTAATTCGATTGCACGGCCGCATGATTGTCTAAACCAATCGCGGCGTTGAACCCGTTCCAGCTCGTCCTCTAATTTCGCCGCAAGCGGCAACAAATAATGCACGTCGTCCGCCGCGTATTTCAGCATCCGAGACGGCAGGGGTCGCAGCGCCCAATTTGCCTTTTGCGAATGTTTATGGAGCTCGATACCAAAAAAGCGCTTCACCAGCGCACCCAGACTAAACTCGCGGATCCCGAGCAATCTCGCGGCAACAACTGTGTCGAAAATTCTGTTCGCCGCGAAATTCAATCCGCGCCGGAGCATGCGCAGATCGTAATCGGCGGCGTGCAAAACAATTTCCCTCGGCTCCAATGCACGGCGTAGCGGCTCCAAATCGAGGTTGCTCAACGGATCGACGATGAAATCGTTGTGCTTACTGGCCGTCGTCCTGAGCGAACTCGAAGAACCCCGCGGAATTATTTCTACGTCCGCGCGGCGGGATTCCTCGACTTCCCTCGGAATGACGCCTTCAGGCGCGCTGATCTGGACCAAACAAAGTTTTTCGCGGTATGAATGGAGGCTGTCTGCCTCGGTATCGACCGCGACGCGATCGGCCGTTTCTATTTGCCGAATCAGATCGGCCAACGGCTGCTCCGATGCGATGACATCGTGTGAAGCAGATTTTTCGGACGCCATCTTCCTCACCGCAATCCGCTCAAGAGCAATTCGGCGTTCGTCTTGGTTGCGTGCAGATTATCGATAAGCTTTTCCATCGATTCGAGCGGCGGCAACGCGGCCATTGTTTTACGCAGCATCAGCACCCGTTCCCATTCTTCTGGATGATAAAGCAATTCCTCGCGTCTCGTCGCCGAGAGCATGGGATGAATCGCGGGATATACCCTTTTTTCCTGCAGGCCACGATCAAGATGCAATTCCATGTTGCCGGTCCCCTTGAACTCTTCGAAGATCAGTTCGTCCATGCGGCTGCCGGTCTCAGTCAACGCTGTGGCCAGTACGGTGAGGCTCCCGCCTTCTTCCGCATTCCGCGCTGATCCGAAAAATTTCTTCGGTTTAATCAGAGCTTTAGCCTCGACCCCGCCCGACATGATGCGGCCTTTGCCCGGCTCCAAATTGTTGTAGCCGCGTGACAGCCGCGTCAGGCTGTCGAGCAACAACACTACGTCGTGTTTCATTTCCACGAGGCGTTTCGCACGCTCGAGCACCATCTCCGCTACTTGCACATGGCGCTGCACGCTTTCGTCGAAATTTGAATGATAAATCTCGCAGTCGATCTCCCGCTGTAAATCGGTGACTTCTTCCGGCCGCTCGTCCACTAACAGCAGGATAAGAACGATCTCGGGATAATTCGCCCGAATCGCTTTCGCAATTTCCTTTAGTAAAATGGTTTTGCCCACGCGCGGCGGCGCAACGATCAGGCCGCGTTGCCCGCGCCCGAGCGGCGTCAGCAGATCGACTGCACGCGCGCAGACAGAGCTGGTATTTGGATTCTCGAGAATAATTCTGCCCTGCGGAAACTGCGGTGTGAGCTTGTCGAACGCGGTCGGCTGCTTCCATTCTTCGACCGGTTGATTCTCGACCTTTGTCACCTTGTCGAGCGACAAAAATTTCTCGCGTTGCACCGGCAATCGCACAGTGCCGGCAACTCTTTGCCCGGGGCGCAGATCGTATTGCTCAGTCAATGTGCGCGGAACGGCCACATCCTCGGGAACCGGCAAAAAATTTAACTTCGGCCACCGCAACATTGCGAACGAATCGCTCACCTGATCGAGAAATCCTTCCGCCGAAACCACTGCGCCAGCGGTCACCGCCGCGCGCACAATGTCGAGAATGTGTTGATGCCGTGACCGAGCGGGATGCAGATGTAAATCGAAATCGCGCGCCAGCGCTTTGAGCTTCTTGTCCGAAAACTCCTGTAGCTCATTTAAATCAATCGTGCGCGGCGCTGTACTGGCGGCCATGTCGGCCGCATCTTCTTCACCCGCAGGCGACACGCCTGCCTCTCCAGCTTCCGTCTGTGCCCTCATTGTCCCTACTTTTTCGTCCATGTTTGCCCTTGCCACATTGCGACCAATAATCGCGCCTGCTCCATAAGCGAACGTCGATCCCCATTGTTCCAAACAACATGATCTGCGCGTCTGATTTTTTCCTCGAGTGGCATTTGCGAGTTAATCATTTCTTTAGCCTCGGCACTTTTCACGGACATCCTTTTTCGTAAACGCGCCAGCTGCACCTTCTCTGAACAGGCCACCACGACCACTCGATCGCACAAGCTTTCACCGCCGGTCTCATAAAGAAGTGGAATATCAGCAAAGAAAAATTTGGGGGAATTGCGATGCTTTTTCGCCTCTGTCCTCCACTGGCGGCGAATCCGCGGATGCAGGATCAGCTCAAGCGCGCGTTTTTTGGTCGCGTTGGCAAACACTATCGCTCGAACCTTCTCTCGATTCAAGTCGCCTGCGCTTGAAAACACTGCGGCGCCGAATTCATGCCGAATCTGCTTTTGAACCTGCGGGCGGCCTAAAAGTAAGTGCGCCGCCTCATCCGCGTCGAAAAACGCGGCGTCCGGCAGAAGCTCGCGCAGACATTCGGCAAAAGTGCTTTTACCCGTGGAAATTCCGCCGGTAATCCCAATCGCAGGCATAAGAAATTAAGCGCTGTAGAAGCGGCTGTGTCAGCCGCAAAATTCAAAAAGCAAGACGGCGTGACGTCTCACGTGGCCTATTGTTTGGTTTTGTGTGGCTCCTGTTTGTCGCGTACTACTGGGTTTGGATCCAGCTCCCATCTTGTTCAGTCAAAAGCTGAGGCAGGTGACGGGGTTTTCAGCAGTTCCAGCTTGCAACCCTGCGGCATCTCGAGAAACTGGCAACTCAGGACAAGACGCATGAGCAACGCGGATTCTGGAGGAGATCTGCAGTCACGGTGCTCCACGAAACCATCGGCAACACGGGCCCTGAGTGGTTTGCACACGCGCTTTCGATCGGCACGAACGCTTCGCGGCGTTAGAGCAGTCCTCGGGTTTTTGGCGCGTCCGGAGGAAGACACAACTCCTTTAGATTGCAGTCAGGATGCGGTGATATCTCCGCGACCGCCGGACGAGAAGCGTGACACCTTTTGCGTGATGCCCTGGTTGTATCAGCAGTTGTCCTCGCACGGCAGAGTGAAGCCATGCTGTAAATTCAACCGATTCATCACTCGCAATGACACTAAAATGTCAGTCTACAAGCAGTCGTTAGAGGAGATTTGGAATTCTGACGACATGCGCAGTATTCGGCGTGCCATGGTTCGCGGCGAGAGAGTATCTGGGTGCGCGGCGTGCTATCGCGAAGAGGAGTCGGGCGGTTTAAGCCTGCGGAAAAGCCGAAACCGAGATTGGCAGAGCGGTAACCTCAATCCGGACAAGCTGGCGATCGATGCGCTTAAAGCCAAGGCTATCTCTGATGACTATCGACTTTTCACTACGCCCACCTGGCTACAATTGGATGTCGGTAACTTATGTAACTTGAAGTGCCGGATGTGCCATGGTTACTCCAGCTCGAGGATCGATCAGGACCCAATCCATCGCCAATGGAACGGCGGTGCACCGGTTAAAACAAAAAGATCTCCGACAGGGAAACGGTGGTTCGAAGACAAGAACTTCATTCGATCGGAGCTTTTTCGTAATCCTGGTGACGTGAAGCAGCTGGAATTCCTGGGAGGTGAGACATTGCTCATCAAAGAGGTCGGCGACATTTTAGAGTGTCTGATCGAAGCCGGTGTTGCAGAGAACATCGTTCTGATGGCCTCGACAAATGGGAGTGTGACCAAGTCACCCTGGCTCGCATTGGCTGAAAGATTCAAGGAACTCGCTCTGAACGTAAGCATCGACGGATTCGAAAGGTATTATGAGTACATTCGGTATCCTGCCAATTGGAGCACTCTTACCCGCAACATCGAGATTCTAAGGGAACGTTCGCGTACGCGTTTGACGGCGGTCGCTACACTGCAAGCCTATAACGCATTAAACATTGTTGATCTGTTCAAATACCTGGACTCAATCGGACTAGACTTCTATGCATATCCCGTTAGTCATCCCGATTACCTCAGTCCGAGCGTGCTGCCTCCGTCCGCGCGGCGGTTGGCGATTGAGCGGTTGCGGTTATACGCCGAGGGCGATTGTCTACCAAAAAATCACGAGTTAGTGCTTGGCCTCGCAAGCGGATTGGAAAACGGCGCCGACCAGCACGTATTTGATGAAAAGCTTATGCGGGCATTCATGCTGTTCACCAATGATCTGGATATCACGCGCGCGCAAAATTTCCGAGAGACGCATCAGGAACTTCTACAGCTGATTAGCGACGCGGGCTTTATTTGGACCAATGAAACCTGCTACGCCGGGACCAGCGGATCTCTGGCTTAAGCCGGCATTTTAGCAATCGCCGGCCTTACCGGAAAAAGATTTTGATAGCCGGACGCCCGATCCATTACGAAAAAGATCGCTATGTCACCGCGGCGTGATGCCTTCGGCGAGATCGACATGAAAATTCTGTTTCATCTTGTTGGTGCCGAATGTTAGCTCTGCGGTGTAATCACCTGCGGGAACAAACCGCTCCGGCTTCTCGCCGCCGTATTCTACCCTGACGTCTTTGGTCGGCCGTAAATCCCAATTCAAACGAGTAAAGCCGGGCGTGCCCGGCGCCTTTAAATTCGCCACTGGTTGTCCGGCTGCGTTGGTAACAGCGATTTTAATTTCGTCGCCCGTAAACTCGCGCACCCAAACTGTAAATAATGCGCCTTCGGCCGGGTTCTCGCCGCGATAAACACCTTTGCCATTCGAGTCTACAAAACCAGGTTGCAGATATCTGGCAGTAACGGAACGCACACTAAATAAATGAGCCGGAGTTGCAGCGATTTCCTGAGTGAACTCGCGAAACGGAGCGCTGTCATCAAGGATGGCGATGCTGCGTCCATGTGTCGCGATGACCAAATCTGATGTCCGCGGATGAATCTGGATATCATCAACACGCACCGAAGGAATATCGCAAATACGCACCCAGTGTTCGCCTTGATCAAACGTCGCGAACACTCCGAAATGCGTGCCCGCATAAAGCAGCTTTGGATTCACTGGGTCTTCGCGCACGACTTCGACCGGGTCCGCCGACGGAAGATCACCCGTGACCGACTGCCACGTTTTTCCTAAATCGGCCGTTCGCAAAATTGAGGGGCGTTCATCACCCATGCGATAACCATTGGTCGCCACGTACGCCACATTTGCATCGAAGTGAGAGGGCTCGATGCGCGACACCCATTCACCGCGGGCCGGCTCAGGTAAATTGTCCGTCAACTCCATCCATTTGCTGCCCTCATTGTCTGTTATCCAGAGCCGCCCGTCATCAGTTCCCGCCCATAACAGCCCCGCGCGTTTAGGCGATTCAGCGAGCGAAAACACGGTGCCGTAATTCTCCGCGCCGCTTCCCGCAGCCGTTGTCCGCCCTGGTTCGTTACGCGTCAGGTCGGGGCTGATCACCGAATATTTTTCCATGCGATCAGTCAGCCGGAACACGCAATTGCCACCCAAATAAATCACACCCGGTTTATGCCGGCTCATGATCATTGGGGAATTCCAATTAAAACGATAGCGTGGCTGGCCTTCAGACGGCTCGGGGCGCAGACGCCGTATCTCGCCATTTTGTAAATTGATCCGGTGGACTTCGCCCTGCTGACTTTCGGCATAGAAGGTGTCGCGATCTGTCGGATCGAATAGCACATAAAAACCGTCGCCACCCGCGAGTGCAATCCAGTCACAATTGCGAATGCCTTCCTTGCTTTGGACAGCGCTGGGTCCCACCCAGTTCTCGTTGTCCTGCAGGCCGCCAGCGATTCGGAAATATGGTTTCGTATCGTCAAGCGAGATTCGATAAAATTCGCCCGCCGGAATCTTGTTGAGATGGTCCCAGTTTTTTCCGCCGGCAAAGCTTTGATAGACACCGCCATCTGTTCCGAGCAACACGCGTTGGCAAACTTGAGGCTTCGGCGGTTTGTTTTTTTCTTCGGGCTTAGGCGGTTTCGGCGGCGGCACAGTGCCGGGCTGAATGGCGAACGCGTGATCATCGGGATGAGTTTTTTCGGTTAAATCCTCGCGAAAATTTTTTCCGGCATCATCTGACACGAACAATGCGAACCCGAGCAGGTACACGCGCTGGTCATTCGCGGGGTCGATACGAATTTGGCTGAAATAAAATGGGCGCGGATCCAAAGCGCTCATCCGCGTCCACGTTTCGCCGCCATATTCCGAACGAAAAACTCCGCCGCTCTTGCTGCGCAGATCGTCAAGGGCACCAATCCCACCTTCATAACTCTGCACAACTGCCATTACGACTTTTGGATTGCTGGCAGTGACTGCAAGACCAATTCGGCCAGTTTGACCGGGAAGACCTCCGCCCAGCTTTTTCCAGGTTACGCCGCCGTCGGTGCTCTTAAAAATTCCGCCGGCGTCTTCGCCGCTGGTCACGCTCGGGCCCGAAGTGAAACTCCACGGCGTCCGTTGTCGCGCGTACAGCGCAGCGTAAACATCCTGCGAATTCGTCGGATCGAGCGCGACATCGCCACAGCCGGTTTTTACGTCCTGAGGAGACTGCGCATGCAGGATTAATTTCCAAGTCTTGCCGGCATCAGTGGTTTTAAAGAGCCCTCGCTCGCCACCGTCCTTCCACAGGTTGCCCATCGCTGCGACGTACGCGACCTCCGGTTTCTTCGGATCGACAACGACCCGCGCAATCGTGCGGCTTTCCTTTAGGCCAACGTTCTGCCACGTGTCGCCACCATCAGTCGAGCGATACACGCCGTCGCCCCAGTCAGATGAATTCCGATCGTTCGCTTCGCCAGTCCCGACCCAAACGATATCGGAATCAGATGGCGCAACTGCGACCGCACCGATAGAAAGCATCGGTTGTTTGTCAAAGATCGGCTGAAACGTAACGCCGTTGTCGTTCGTTTTGAATACCCCGCCGTGCCCAAGACCGACATAAAACACAAATGGATTGCGCGGATCGATAGCGATGTCCGACACGCGACCACCCATCACCGCCGGTCCAATCGAGCGTGCCTTTAGATTCTTGAAGAGCGCTTCGTTCAGCAGCACCGGTGAAGGAGAAGCACTCGATGTCGCAGAAGGCGACGGAGCTTCCTGCGCAACTAAAGAATGGAAAATTAGAGACGCTAAGACGGAGAAAACTAAAGCTCGCTTACTCATTAGGTCTTATCATCGCGTTTCATTATTCGGGCAAGCGACTCGCCTGCGCCGTAGGCGGAGCGCCTGCCCTACAATGGACGATGAATTTGCGATCCGCCGAACCGTTGTAACCTTTAGCTCTTCTAACTTCTTAAGCTTTATGACCGAACAAATTTTAGCAGGAAAAATCGGGCTGGTATTTGGCGTGGCAAACAAACGCAGCATTGCCTGGGCGATTGCAAAAGCTTGGGCTGCGGCTGGCGCGCGTCTGATTTTCAATTATCAAGGCGAACGGCTGAAAGAAAACGTAGAGGAGCTGATCGGCGAATTTGGAGAAAAAACTCCCCTGTTTCCCTGCGACGTTACCAGTGATGATGAGATCAGGTCATTTTTTGAAAGCGTTCGCAGCCAAACCGATCGCGTCGATTTGATGTTACATTCGCTGGCGTATGCGCCGCGCGAAGCATTGGAAGGCGATTTCGTTAGCACGACTCGCGAAGCTTTCCGCGTCGCGCAGGATGTCAGCGCGTACTCGTTAGTCGCGCTCGCGCGCGAAGCGGCACCGCTCATGAACAATGGCGGCAGCATCGTTGCGATGACCTATTACGGCTCGGAAAAGGTTGTCCCGCATTACAACGTAATGGGCGTTGCCAAGGCCAGTCTCGAGGCCAGTGCGCGTTATCTTGCGTACGATCTGGGGCCGAAAAAAATTCGGGTGAACTGCATTTCTGCCGGCCCTGTGCAAACGCTCGCCGCCCGCGGGATCAGCGGCTTCACCTCCATGCTAAAGCACTATCAGGAACGCGCTCCGCTGAAGCGCAGTTGCGAACCCTCTGAGTTAGGTGCCACGGGAGTTTTTCTCGCCAGTGATGGAGCAGCAGCGATCACCGGCCAGGTTATCTACGTTGATGGCGGCTACCAAATAATGGGCATGTGACCGTATCTTTCTCATGCTCATGCACGTGCTGGTAATCGAAAACGGGAACGGCGCGCCCTCGCCACGGCGAGCAGGCTATGATCGCGCCCTACCTTGCTGCTCGTAATCGCCCATGATCGCACGCATTTGGCACGGATGGACGAAACCTGAAGACGCGGAGATGTACGAGAAGTTGTTGCGCGACGAGATATTTCCGAGCATCGCCGCGCGCAAAATCGAGGGTTATCGCGGCGCCGAATTGTTTATTCGCGAAGACGGCAATGAAGTAGAATTCGTCACACTACTTCGCTTCGAATCGATGGACGCGGTGAGAGAATTTGCCGGTCCCGAAGCCGGTAAACCGGTCATCTTCCCACAAGCCGAAGCCCTCATTACAAGAATGGAACAGGCTCGGCATTACCGCATCGCTGTTTAATCCCCTGCTCGTGCTGGTACTCGTGCTCCTGCTCGTAATCGATTAAATACAGTTCGAGCACGAGCATGATTACGAGTATGAGCAAGAAGCTCGCATTACACCTGCGCGATTTACTCGGCACCGACCTTGTTGCTGATGATGCCGAAACCATTGCCGCGCACAGTGGTGATAAATGGTTCGCGTCGCATCCGCCGGAAGTTGTCGTCTTTGCAAGATCGACAGCTGATGTAAGCAAACTGCTTCAGTTCGCTTCACGCGAGAAAGTTCCAGTCACCGCACGCGGAGGCGGATATGGTTATGTAGGCGGATGCGTTCCGGCACGCGGCGGCATTGCGCTGTCGCTGATGCATATGAACCGCATCAAGGAAATCAATTTAATCGACGCGGTCGCCATTGTTGGACCGGGCGTTTTCACGGGCGAGCTCAAAGCGGCCGTGCGTGCGCAGAAATTATTCTATCCACCTGACCCGGCGAGCATGAAGGATTGCACGGTTGGCGGCAACGTCGCTACAAATGCCGGGGGCCCACGCTGTTTGAAGTATGGAGTGACCCGCAATTACGTCATCGGTCTCGAAGTCGTGCTGGCCACTGGTGAAATCTTGCGGACCGGCGGACGCGTGCACAAAAACAAAACCGGTTTCGATTTGATCGGTCTTTTTGTCGGCTCAGAAGGAATGCTCGGCATTGTCACCGAGATCACGGTTCGTTTGCTTCCGCTTCCACCGGCACGCGCAACTTTGTCCGCGGCATTCGCTACTGCGACACAGGCTGCCGAAGCTGTGCGGGCAATTTTCGCGGCGGGATTTCTACCGTCGGCACTGGAAATCGCCGATCATTTCACGCTCGAAGCGGCACGGCGTGATTTGGGCGAGAATATCGTGCCAGTGGGAAGCGCGCATTTGCTTGTCGATCTCGATGGCCAACGTGAGAGCGTCCGCAGCGAAGCTGCAGCCATTCGCGAATTGATGGACCTAACGAAACCAAACGCGCTCCAAATAGCCCACGGCGAGACCGATTGTGAAAAGCTCTGGGCGTTGCGTCGCCAGTTCAGCAACTCGCTGCGCGCGACCGGGCTGACGAAGTTGAACGAGGACGTAGTCGTCCCACGGAGTCATCTCGTCGATCTGATGGAATTCGCCGAGAAACTGCAGACAAAGCATGGATTTCCGATTGCCTGCTTTGGTCACGCTGGCGACGGCAATATTCACATCAACATCATGGCAGACCGTTACAATCGTGACGCTGCTGTACGCGAACAGGTCGAGCGTGCGCTTGACGAACTCTTCGAGCAAGTACTGGCGTGGGGCGGTGTCATTACAGGTGAACACGGAATCGGTCTGGCAAAAAAGAGGTGGTGGCCGCAGGCTGCCGGCGATGTTGCTCGTGATCTCCATCGTCGACTGAAGCAGGCGCTCGACCCTGACAACATTTTGAATCCAGGAAAATTCGTCTGAGAAGGTGGTACGCGTTGTTCCGAACGCGTTGGCGAGTGCAGGCTTGGCAGGAAATGTTTGTGCGCCTTGACCGAAACTTTTCGATCATCTTTCGAGAAACTGATCCATGTTTACATCATTTCACGTTCGTCGCGTGATAAGCGAAATTGCCGTTGACTAGCATGGATCAGCATTGAGATTGCCCCACTACTTTCAGGCGCCTCTAACTCGCCGCGACTGACGCGCATCCGCGTCCTCGTGCACGATGAAGTAACAAAGACGTATGACGTCTTGTTTTGTGGCGCCGTAACGAAACAAACGAATGAAACCAGGAAAATTCACTCACGCGATTGCGGTCTTGCTTTCGTCCATCTCATCTCTTTTCGCCCATGGCGCCACTTCGAAATCAGAACCGGCGAAAACAAAGTTCAGCAAAAATTCTGAGAAAAAAGGGGACGATCGGCTGCTCGATGTAAGTTCACTCTCGTTCACGCCAGGACAGTTGGCCTCAGAACGGCTTCAACCCGGACAGCGCTATCCTTGGAAAAGCAATATCGTGACGACCATCTTCTGGATCGGCGAGAAACCATCAGGCAATAATCCAGTGCCCAATCGCACGAGTTCATGGGACAAAGAATGGACCAAGAACTACGGCGGAACGGATGATCCGGATTCCTCTCATCGCAGCAACTATATGCCGGTAAATTTTACGCCAAAACTCAATCCATTTTATTGCGCGCTTCCGTACAACGACAAAGCAAGAGAAGGTCATCGGCCAGAAGCGCCCCGTGTTGTTCCCTGGTTTAAAGAAGCATACCAAGGACCGGCAGTGTCTACTTGCAAAGGGCGATGGGTGGCGATCCGCAAAGGCAATCGAACCGCCTACGCGCAGTGGGAAGACGCCGGCCCATTCCGCACCGATCACTGGCAGTACGTTTTCGGAAATGAACGGCCGAAACCTAATTTGAACAAAGGTGCCGGCCTCGACGTTTCGCCTGCCGTGCGCGATTACCTTGGATTGAAACCAACCGACGTGACCGATTGGAGGTTCGTGGATTTCAATGAAGTGCCGCGTGGTCCGTGGGCAACGCATGGCGAAAACAACACATTCGTCATCAACGACCGCGCAAAAGGTAAAGCGCTTGTTGAGCGACTCAGCACGATCGCGCGCTAATTCTGGTCCGTTTCGACCGATCAGCACATCCCAATCTCCGCGGGATCTTCTATCCGACTTTTGCGCAATGGCAGCGGGCAAAAAACGCGACGCCCATGTCAGAAGATTTTGCCTGCGCTGATTGTTTCAAACCCGGCCGTTGTACACTTTACCCGCCGTGGCGGGCATCGGTTGCTGCCTGATTCGATTCAATTACATGAGAACAATCGCATTGGCCGATGGCAGGCGGGTTCCGGTGCTGGGCCAAGGCACATGGCGCATGGGCGAAAGTAAACGCACGCGTGCCGGCGAAGTCGCAGCACTACGTCTGGGGATCGAGCTTGGGATGAGTTTGATTGACACTGCGGAGATGTACGGCGACGGCGGAGCGGAGAAGGTTGTGGCCGAAGCGATCCACGGGCAACAGCAAGACGTTTTTATTGTTACAAAAGTTTATCCGCACAATGCGTCATGTAAAAAATTACCAGAAGCGTGCGAACGCAGCCTCAAGCGACTCCACATCGACACCATTGACCTTTATCTTCTGCACTGGCGCGAGCGCACGCCGCCGCTCCAGGAAACAGTTGAAACATTTGAGAAATTGCGCGCTGCCGGAAAGATAAAACGGTGGGGCGTCTCAAACTTCGACGTCGACGACATGGAGCAACTGTTATTGCTCGAAAGTGGTCGGAAATGTGCCGCGAACCAGGTTTTGTACAATCTAGAGAATCGCGAAATCGAGTTCGATCTTCTGCCGTTTCTTACATCATACATCAAATCCGCCGAGAGATGGATTCGCCGTGGCGAACCTGAGACTTCATACATTCCCTTGATGGCTTATTCGCCGGTCGGTCACAGCGGCAACTTACTGAGAAACTCAACGCTCAAAAAACTCGCGAACAACCATAACGCCACTCCCGCCCAAATTGCGCTCGCGTGGGTTTTGCGCCAACCCAACGTGATCGCAATTCCGAAGGCGAGCGTGGAATCGCATGTTCGTGAGAACGCCGCCTCTCTTGGAATCAAATTGACGAAAGAAGACCTGGCCGATCTCGACCGCGAATTTCCGCCACCGAAATCGAAGAAATCGCTGCCGATGCTCTGACCGGAGTTTCGTCCGCAGAAGATTTCGACGCAGATCTAACATTTAGATACAAGAGTGCGGCGACAAATTTCGGCAAAGATTTTTCAAATCTAAACTTCCCGGCACTGCATCGAACCAGTAAAAGATGCATGTCATCGCAACTCATTCCCAGCGGTCCTCTCCGATTCGCATTCTTACAATCGGGCTGATTGTTTACGCCTGCGCTTTCGCGATTCTTTTACGCAATAAGAGCTTCGAACCTGGTGGAGCGATCATTGTCCTGGTTGTGTTCGGGGGCGTATTTCCCCTGCTCGCCTGGGCTGCAACACTTCGTGCTTCACCTCTCTCGACTTGCTTCAGGCCGAGTACATCTGCGCTAATTGCCTTAATCGGATACGTCATCCTGTTATCCCTATACCTGATCGGAGGTCCGCAATGGATCGATCAGCATCTTCCTCATTCTTGGATCGATTCTGCACGAATCCGGTTCTTTGTTGGGTTGGCGAAGAAACTCATTGTTTTCGTTGCGATTCCTTTTGCGATTTTTCGATTTGCCTTCGGTTATCGAGTTCGTGATTTCGGGATCCAGCGCGAAGGTCTGCGCGCGCTACGAGGCAGCCATCTCCCCGTCGTCCTCGTGATAAGCGGAGCTTTCATGTGCTTTCAATATTTCTTCAGCGGTGGCGGCGCCGCGTTTCGGCGTGAACCCTTTACGGCCTTTCAACTTTTTGTGGGACTGCCGATTTGTTTCCTTTGGCTCGTGTTCGAAGTGGGACTCGTGGAAGAATTCTTCTTTCGCGGCCTCATCCAATCCCAATTCGCCGCCTCCTTCAAATCCGAAGTAAGCGGCGTGGTATTGATGTCCCTAATTTTTGGCCTGGCGCACGCACCGGGTTTTATTTTTCGACATGCTGGCGAACTCGAAGGACTCGGCTCGAACCCGAGTGCGCTCGATGCGATTGCGTACTCGATCGTTGTCCTCGCAGTGAGTGGCATCACCCTCGGCATAATCTGGGCCCGAACAAAGAATCTCTTTGCAGTAATGCTTATTCACGCCGCCGGCGACCTGCTGCCGAATTTCGCATCATTCGTCCGGACGTGGTTGTAACGAGGCCGACGGCGGCGCAGCGCGAACGTGTCAATCTCCAACGAGCGTCACGCTTGATACTGTCCACACACTGCGCAAAAGGTAGGGCGGGCAGTCCTCTGCACGCCCTCTCCGGACATACATGCCTCGCGTGGGAGTGCGAGCCCTATTTTCCGATGGCAAAGGATCAAAATCCCAATCCGGAAAGTACCGCCGAGTATTCTGTGACAAACGCAGTCATCTGCGGATGAGAGGCTTCGAATTTTTCAACCGTTTGTCTTAGTTTGTGCAAAACTCTCTCAACGCTTTCGGGTCGCTCCTTCTTGCTGGCGACTTCGTGCGCTGAAGCTTCGACGAACTGGCTGATCTTCTCAGCCTCTGCCTCATGCGTTTGCGCAACTTCGGCAATCGCGGGTTTGAGTTTCGCAAGCACGTCCAGCAGCTCGGCCTTCTTCTCGGGTGAAATATGTTCAGCCGATTCGACTGCTGATTTGATTTTCTGAATGCGTTCGTCGGTCATGTCTAATTATCATCCGATGCCCACCTCTCCACAATCTCGCATGGAGAATTCGATGCACAGACAACCGGAGCGCTGTAGTGTCCGCTGTCCTCAGCGGAGTTAAAGCGTACGAAAATGCGCTGAGGACAGCGCACAGTACAGTTCGGATCGCGGACTTAATCCGCGCAAATTAGTAATCCTGGTTGTACGTGTTCCAGTTCGGCTGACTATTTGCCTGTCGATCTTCATCGCCGTCGCCGCCGAACGAGCGATGATACCTTTTCCATTTCACTTTCCACTTGCCGTTTTTGAACTTCCTCACCGGCATCCAACTTTCGTAGCCGGCCGATCCTGGTGCCGAATACGCGAAGTTCGCATCAGATGACCCAAGTGCCTCGAGCGTTTCCGGGTCCAAACGTCCAGTCGGAGAAAGTCCGGTGCGCGATTGAAATGCTCGCAGTGCAAACGCCATCTGACGTCCGTATCTCCCATCGATGCGGCCCCGATAGTACCCGCGGCTCAAGAGTTGGTACTGCGCTCCAGCAATAATTCTGCGGTTCACCCGAATCGGCGGCGATTGATAAAAGCTCGTCGCGTACGACGGATTCGGTTGCAGCGGCTGATCTGGCGGGCTGAATGTCGGCTGCGGCGAGCTCTGGCTCAGCCGCGTCCTCGCATCCGGACGAATGTTGTCAGGCTGAGTAACGGCAGGGCTTGGAGTCGGCCGGGATGCCGTGGCGACGGATTTCGAACTCGAGTCGATGGAACGCGATGTCTCCTCATTCAACTCACCACTTACTTGCAGCCCGTTGCGAATTTGGTAACGCCGAATCGCCGCATTCGTCTCCGCGCTTTTTTCACCTGTGACGGCGCCGTAGTAAAAACCCTGGGCTTTGAGAGTTTGCTGCAGGGATCGAATCGCCGGGTCCGCGTGGACGAAGCTGATGGCGCCGCACGTCACGACAAGACATAACAGCGCCTGTTTCATAATCCGGAGTATTCGCCCCGCTATTGAATTCGTATTCGCGCGTGCAAGTGCGCGCGTTGCTGCATCCCTTCCATTGCTTGTTTCGCTCGCGCCGTCCTATAGCGGGTTCGCTGCGCGAAGCGTCTTATGTGATATCGCGCGGTGTTGGGACGCGTCTCACAGAGACGCGGTTACAGGATGTGCCAAAGGATAAACTGCGATTAAACTCATTCGCCCATTGGCAGAAATATGATGATTGTTGTCATTGCTGCCACAAAGCCGTCATCCGAAAATCTGATCATGAATGCACGTACCATCAATAAAATAGAGTTCGTTTGCACATTGGCACGAGTCGGCTTCCTGCTTGCACTGGGTCTGCTGGCGATCCGTGCAATCTTCGCAACGGCTGCTCCGGTGAACACCGACACCAAATCGAAAACAGACGCAGTTTCGAGCGAAACAGCTTCGCTCAAGCCGCCAAACAAGGGCCAGATTCCGGTCGCCTTTCTTATCTCAGACGGCGCGGTGGTTATCGATTTCTGCGGACCATGGGAAGTTTTCCAGGACGCCATGGTCCCCAGTAGCAAAGAAATGCCGTTCCGTCTGTACACGGTGGCCGAAACTAAGAAACCGATTCGCACCAGCGGCGGAATGCAGATCATTCCCGATTACACGATCCACGATGCTCCACCGCCGAAGGTGATTGTCATCCCCGCGCAAAGTTCACCGAGCGCAGCTGTGTTGGAATGGATCAAGAAATCCTCGAATTCTACGGACGTGACCATGTCGGTGTGCACAGGTGCATTTGTTCTGGCTAAAACCGGGCTACTGAAGGGCAAATCCGCGACCACGTATCACGGCGCGTTTGAGCGTTTCGCCATGCAATTCCCGGATATTCAGGTCAAGCGCGGTGCGCGCTTTGTCGAGAATGGAAATTTAGCAACCGCGGGCGGTCTTTCTTCAGGGATCGATCTCGCGCTCCGTGTGGTCGAACGCTATTACGGTCGCGATGTCGCTCGCAAGACCGCTTACAACATGGAGTACCAGGGAGAAGGCTGGATGAATCCGGATTCAAATCAGGCCTACGCCACATTACCTGTCTCGACATCCGAGCACCCGCTTTGTGCAGTGTGCGGAATGGACGTCGATCCAAAGATTGCTCCGAAATCTATCTTCAAAGGCGGGACGTATTATTTCTGCTCGGAGGATGATAAGACAACTTTCGACGCAGCTCCGGATAAATTTGTCACCGCCGTCGCGCCCGCTTCGTCAGCGTCGGGGTCCTCCAATTAAAATCGAAGCACATGCTTAAGCCTAACAAATCGTTATTGGAACCGAGGACACGGCGGATCGTTTTCGTGGCCGGGCCGGGCGTCGAGATTCTCGACCTGGTCGGCCCGCTTCAGGTATTTGCACGCGCATCGGAAATGCACACCAGAGAGAATCCTGGAGCGCCGCCGATTTATTCGGTCGAAGTCGCGACTGTTTCTTCGGGTCGATCGCTAATTGCCAATTGCGGCCTGCGCATCACCGCGGATACGACCTTTCGTGAATTACGCGGAAGCATCGATACCCTGCTCGTGGCTGGCGGCGACGCGATTGAGCAGAATGAGATCAATGCGGAAGCGGTGCGCTGGCTGAAAAGAATTTCTCCACGAATCCGGCGAGTCGGCTCGGTTTGCACTGGCGCAATGCTTCTTGCTCGCGCGGGTTTGCTGGACGGCCGGCGCGCCACCACGCACTGGAACTGGTGTCAAACCTTAATCAAACGCGCGCCGCGCGTGGACGTTGATCCCGACCCAATATTTGTCCGTGATGAAAACGTTTATACGTCTGCCGGAGTTACGGCTGGAATGGACCTTGCGCTGGCATTGGTGGAGGAAGATCATGGTTCGCGACTCGCTCTGCAGGTCGCGCGCAATCTCGTGCTGTATTTGCGACGACCCGGCGGCCAATCTCAGTTCAGCGCCGCGTTATCATTGCAACTGACGGATCGGAAACCCTTGCGCGAATTAGAGGCGTGGGTGCTCGATAACCTGCACCAACCGCTGAGCGTACCGTTATTGGCACAACGTGTAGCGATGAGTCCGCGGAATTTCGCCCGCATCTTCAGGAAAGAAATGAAAACCACGCCGGCGAAGTTCGTAGAGCGTTTAAGAGTCGAAGCCGCTCGGCGCCGGTTGGAAGAAAGTCACAACAGCATGGAAATGATCGCAGGTGAATGCGGCTTCGGAAACGTTAACTCCATGCGCAATATCTTTCAGCGCACCCTGAAAATCGCACCTGGCCAGTACCGTCGCCACTTCCGTCATCTCAAACACCCGCCTCGGAAGATTTAATAAGGAAGCAGGAACGCAGGAAAAAGACGGAATGCGTTGTGCCAACGCGTAGGCTCTAGGAACGACCAGGATCTCCAAGCAGAATCGCAGAACATTTAATTCTGGATTCCAGGAAGCAAGGAACCGAGAAAGGATTTCCGAGATAGAAGGTAAAGCTGCGAAGATAGCAGCGAGCGATAGTGGGAGTTGAGCAGGTTCTAAAAATGTTTTCGGTGGAGATGGGTTCCTGCTTTCCTGATTCCGAAATTCTTCACGCCGTTCGCAAACTATTTTGTGAAGTAATCCAGTGATCGCCGAATCGTGATTTCCTTGGGATGGCAACAGGTCGCAGATATCTCAAAATCGTTTTCGCCACTCTTTCCGCCTCCGGTTCGTAGAATAATCGTCGCGTTTTCCAAATCTTGTTCGGTGAATCCGTTTCTAAGGAGGACTTGTTTGGCCAACGGCACCTCGTTAGTCTTGACCGCTATCAACAGCTGATCGCGATCATCTTTGTTCGCCTGAATACGCGCCTGCGCATCAGCAGTTTTTTTTTGCAGCGATGCCGCGTCAACACTGTTCCCTTGCGCCATCACCAAGACCGGAACAGCCACGAGCATGAGGGATCCGACAATGGAAAGGGTAATGCCGCGCAGGAGATTCATTCGAAACAGCATCATGATCTGTTTTTTCAAACTGCCGTCAATCGAGAGACCCAATAGCGGGTTTTCAAAATAAGCCTCGACACTTGTTCGGAAATGCTTCAGGAATCGATTCACTCTCGAGTTCACTTCAATCTGTCTTCACTGCTGCACTAATCGCAACCCACACATGAACACACGTCTCAACCTGATCATCGTTGCTGCCGTTTTCGTTTTGCTCATGCCGTCCAGATCCATGCTGCACGCGCAGGTAGTCGCTCCAATAAAACGCACCCCGGTCCCCGACGGCACACGCAAATGCATTAAACCTCCGGAACGTGCACCCCAATCGTTCGAGTTGTTCAGACCGTTGACTTGCGTGGAGCCCGTGGTCAACGCCAGCGCCACGACCGGTAACCAGGCTGAGAGTTTCGTGAACGTCAATCCGACAAACCCAAACAATCTCGTGGCCACGTCCAACAATCCCGGCACAGCCAGCATCTTCCGCGCATACTCGACAGATGGCGGCACGAGCTGGACCCGCGGCACGATTGCCACCGGTGTGGCCTGCTGCGACGGACAGGCGGCGTGGGACAGCTTTGGCAATCTGTTCCTGGTTTACATCAACAGCAGCGTCAACCAAATCAATGTGATCGTCAGCACCGACGGCGGCGCCACATTCAGCGCACCGGTAACTGCGGGCACTGGTAGTATTGACCAACCGTCGATCGCGGTTGGCAACGGCAGCGTATGGGTCGACTGGAATCAGAGCGGAAGTATGGTCGCGCGTGGCGCGCCGGTTACGGGTCTCGGCACTTGGGGACCATTCAACGCGCAACAAGCGATCCCGTCAGCTACCGGCAGCTTCGGCGGGATCGCTGTCGGACCCGGCCCGAACGGCGGCAAAGTCATCGTAACTTATCAGGCCCCGACGGGTGGAGAAGGTCCGGCCACGATCTACGTCAACGCCGACACTGACGGTTTGGGACCGGGCGGTTTCGGACCGCGCGTCACAGTTTCGCAGACGAATGTTGGCGGCTTCGACTTTATCCCGGCGCAGAGCGAACGCTCAATCGACGCCGAGGCCGGCGTTGTATGGGACGCGACCGGCGGACCTTTCAACGATCGTATTTATCTCGTTTACACAGATGAGACCGTTAACGAGAACAACGATACCGACATCTTAATGCGCACGTCTACCGACGACGGCACAACGTGGAGCGCAGCGGTACGCGTGAATGACGACGCGACAACAAACAGTCAGTTCCTGCCGTACGTCGCTCTCGATCCCACATCCGGAATCGTGGCAGTTGGCTTTCACGATTGCCGCAATGATAACGGCGTACCCGGTCCGGGCGGGACGAACATGATCCCTAATGACGATGCCGAATACTACGGCACCTTCACCACTGATGGCGGCGCGACCTGGGCTCCGAACCAGCGCTTGAGCGGCGGATTTTCGAATGCGACGGCGTCAGGCAACGGCATTGACTTTGGTGACTACGTTGGGCTGTCCGCGTTCGCGGGCAAGCTCTACACGCTATGGGCAGATAACGCGAACTGCGACGGCACGAACCCGAACGGCACGTTGCACCAGTTCGATCTTTACGCGAACCCGCTCACGCTCGCGGGGGGAACTCCAACGCCAACACCAACTGCAAGTCCAACTCCAACCGCAACGGCTACCCCAACAGCGACCGCGACACCAACGGCAACGGCAACCGCGACGGCGACTCCAACTGCTACTGCAACACCAACAGCTACCGCCACCCCCACGCCGCGACCTACGCCTACCCCTAGGTTTCAGCCAACGCCACGGCCACGCCCCACTCCCCAGCCTCGCCCGTGACCAGGAAATACGTCAGGGCTTTAAAAACAGGAAGGCAAAGGATCTAATCAGGAAAGCAGGAAAGCGACCAAAGCGGTTCCAAAGTCCGAAAGATTTCGGGACACAATTAAGAAAGTCGTTTCGGGCAAAATTGTGTCAGAGTTCCTGACCGCGGGCATCTTCTCAGCACAAACGCGTCGATGCTGTCATGGAACATGGATGTTGCGTGCGCCTGGATTGACACGATCAGTTCACCTGGGCTAACGGCGGATACCCGTTCAACTTACGCGCGCATTCGGCGATGTTGGTCGATTCATCGGCTACATGCTGTTTTAGCCGATAGTTCATCACGGAAACGAGCGGCCATAGATCGGATGCAACAGGGTTGGCTTATGAAGATTGTTTAGCTCTTCATCGAATGTCCCAAGGATACGCTTCGATGTACCCCACGTGTTTTATGCTGTCCGGGTTCGTTTAACCTCAGTGCGTTCCAATTGCACGCTCGAGCACGTAACCGATTAGGGCGGTTGCGGGGAGAGTGAAAACCCACGCCCAAACAATCCGTTCCACCACCGTCCATCGAATTCCAGTGAAACGTTTCACCGCCCCGACGCCCATAATCGACGTCGAAATTACGTGCGTCGTCGAGAGTGGAATGCCGTAGTAGCTCGCCGCTTGAATGATTAGCGCAGCAGTGGTTTCCGCCGCGAAGCCATGAACCGGTTGCAACTTCACCACGCGATGCCCGAGCGTGCGAATGATGCGCCAACCACCAGCAGCTGTTCCCGCCGCCATAGTCAAGGCGCATAGCGCGATCACCCATTTTGGCAATACGAACGATGGCGTTTTCAAAAAATCCAGCCAACGCGGCCAATTATCGAAGCTGCCTGCCTTTGTTCCGGTAAACAGCGCCAGGGTAATTATGCCCATCGTTTTCTGTGCATCGTTTGTGCCGTGGCTATGGGCCATCCACGCTGCGCTGAAGATTTGCAGTTTTCCAAACAGCGAATGAACAAACTGCGGCGTGAAGCGATGCACTGCGATCAGCAACAAAAACATGAATAGCGCGCCGAACACGAACCCGGCAATTGGCGACCCGATCATCGGCAGAACAACCTTCGGCCACACACCCTGGTTCCATTTGATTACCGACCAATCGCCGCTCGCAGCAGCTAGCGCAGCGCCGCACAGTCCGCCAATCAGCGCGTGACTTGAACTTGATGGCAGGCCGAACCACCAGGTGGCAATGTTCCAGCTAAATGCGGCTATCACAGCACAGAGCACAGTCGTCATGGTGACGACCTGGGTGTCCACCAATCCTTTGCCGATCGTGGAAGCAACCGCGCCGCCGAACAACGCTCCTGTAAAGTTGAAGAATGCAGCCATCGCGATTGCCTGACGCGGCGTTAGCACTCGCGTCGAAACGACGGTGGCGATCGCATTTGCTGCGTCGTGAAAGCCGTTGCTGTATTCGAACACAACAGCGGCCAGAATGACCAGAGTAAGCGTGAGCACGCGGTCCGTTTCTTACGAATATTTCAGCGCCACCTGTACGATGATGTTCCCCGCATCTCGGCAGCGGTCGATCACCTTTTCCAACAGGCCGTAGAGGTCGTGCAGAAAAACAATCTGCTTCGCGTCGTGATTGCCTTTGAAAAGGTCACGAAGCCGCTCAAGTTCGAGCTTGTCAGCATCGCCTTCGATGGCTTGCAGCTTGGCGTTCATCTCACGCGCGGTGTGGGCATCGATCCCAGGGCGCAGTTGTTTCACCATGGCTACCACCATTTCGGCTGCCTGATCGAGCAACTCAACCTGCTTACCAAAACTTTGTCCGGCCAAATCTTCGGGGCAGATCAGGATCCGCTCCCCAATTTTCTCGACCGTTTTCGGTATTTTATAAAGCGCCGCGGCCAATTCCTGAATGTCTTCCCGTTCGAGCGGAGTGACGAAGGTTTTGGAAAGCTGCTCGGTTAATTCCTGCGTGATACGTTTATCCTCACGCCTGCTATGGGCGAATTGCTCGAGATTTTCCGGAGTATCGTGCTGCTCGAGTTTTTGCAACAACGCGATGAGCTGATGCACGCTCGTGTCCGCCTGCTGGGCACTAGCCTCGAGCAGATTGTAGAACTTTTCGTCACGCCCGATCAGTTTTTGAATGGAAAACATGCCTTATTTAGTCGTACTCGAGCACGCTCGTCGTTGCAACGCTAGACTGCCTTCCCACAGCGGCGATTCGAGCCAACCGTGCCTAACGGCAAATATTACACCCTCAGTCCGTGCGACCGCTTGCATAAACATTTCTCTCAGGGAAGTCTAAACAAATTCATAGAAAGGAAACATTATGGCCACAAAAGATAAATCTACAGAGTCAGTCTACAGAGTAACGGAAGTAATCGGCACGAGCACGCAGTCATGGGAGGATGCGGCAAAGACTGCGGTGCAGACGGCTGCAGGAACACTCCGTGATCTGCGCGTCGCCGAAGTTGTGAAGATGGATGTGAAGATCGAAGACGGCAAAGTGACCGAGTTTCGAACCCGTTTACAGCTGTCATTTAAGTACGAAAGCTAGGCCGACGCATAGGGGCGCGGTCATTTCACCCCGAACCTTTGCGGGCTGTTTGAGCCAATCCTTATTGCCCTGATGAAGAGCAAAATTCCGGGACTTCATCACGTCACTGCCATCGCCAGCGATCCGCAGCGGAACCTCGATTTTTATGTCGGGCTTCTCGGCCTGCGTTTCGTCAAACGCACCGTGAATTTTGATGACCCGGGAACCTATCATTTTTATTTCGGTGATCGGCGCGGCACACCTGGAACGATACTGACATTTTTTCCGTGGCCGGGAGCACGACGCGGAATTCGCGGCACCGGTCAGGTCGAAGCGACGGCATTCGCGATTTCAACGAACTCGATTGGGTATTGGCTGGAGCGTTTGAAACAACACCACGTCACAGCTGAAAAGACGCCGGCGCGATTCGGTGAAGAAGTGATCCGGTTAATTGATCCTGATGGACTTCTGATTGAGTTGATCGCCGCAGCGCCTGGCGTGTCGGCTGCAAACGTTGATCCGTGGCCCGACAGCCCGGTTCCGGCAGAGCATATGGTTCACGGCTTTCACAGTGTGTCTGCGGCGTTGGAAGGTTACGAACGAACGGCGCGATTACTCACCGAGATCTTCGGTTATCGTTTGGCTGACCAATCGGGAAATCGATTCCGCTTCGTCTCGGCGGACG
>JBLMXH010000173.1:0-34353 GCA_050257685.1 Nitrospirota bacterium | reverse complement strand
TACCGGGACCGCTCTGCACGTCGCATGAGCCACCGATGCATTGTGCTCGATAGCGCATGATCCGAAGTCCCATGCCGTGGGCTTTGGTTCTTTTGTTAAATCCTTCTCCGTCATCTTGGACGGTCAGCAGCATGTCGCGTTGGCCGAATGTGAGTTGGATCAGCACCTCGCGGGCAGCACCATGCTCCACAGCGTTACGCACCGCTTCCTGAGCAATCCGATAAAGTTGAGCCGCCACCGGTGCACTAACCGGCAAAGAAGCGCCATTGGCTTTAACCGTGCTTCGCACTCGGCAAGTTTCACTGATGTTCATGGCCAGCGACTCCAAGGCGGTCTTCAAATCGCCCACCCCGTCGGCGCCTTCGAGACTCCGCGCGGTGAGTCGTGCCTGCCTGGCCGCTTCATTGGCGAGTCGGACTATGGCGGACGCCTTCTCCGCTTCGGCAGGGCGGTCGGGGCGTAACTGTTCCTCAAGCAGCTTTGCGCTCAAAGCGATCCCGACGAGTTGTTGCCCTACCCCGTCGTGCAAATCGTAAGCAATTCGACGCTGTTCGCGGGCGCAACTCTCGATGACCTCGCGTTCGAGCCGCGCACGCTCCGCCACTTCTCTCTCAAGAAACGCTGTTTTCTGTTGTCTGAACCGTTCAAGTTCGCTGCGTTGTTGCTGCGCCAAAATCTCTGCATCTTTTCGCGCCGTAATGTCCAGGCTGATTCCTGTAAGCCGCTTCGGTTGCCCCTGTTCATTCACCTGCACCCGCGCACGCGAGCAGATCCAGCGCACGGTGCCATCCTCACGAACGACCCGGAATTCTCCCTGGTAATCTTTGCCTTGTTCGATCGCCTCGTTCACCGCCTGCCGGACTTTGTCGCGATCGTCCGCGTGAGAACGGGAAATGAGTTCTTCAAATGTGATCCTTCCAGAAGCAGGAAACCCCAACTCTGCGCACCGCGTCGGGGAGACCCAGATTTCATCCCTTTCCAGATCCCACTCCCACATCCCGAGGTTGGCTGAGTCCGCAGCGAGGTTGAATCTTTTCTCGCTAACTTCCAAGTCACGCGTAAGGCGTGCGGCGCGAGCCATATCTCGACTCAGCTCATATCCCATTGCGGCGACCACGGCGGTATAGGTGAACGCGAGGAAGAACGGCGCTTCAATAATGCCCCAGATGATCATCGGAACATGCCACGCCAGGATCGCCCCGAAAACCATACTGCCGCCGATGAGCAACGCGCGGCGCCGATCGCCACGTCGCCACACGGTAATTGTGGCGTCGATGGAAAAAATGAGCAGCAAAAGGAGACTAATCTGACTAAGCAGACCCCATGGATTCGGGACGCCGACAGGCAGCGAGATGATATCCGCACCCCAATGAAACTGCCGGATGCCCGTAATCCTGTTGAAGTTGATGCTCACTGGAAAACTGAAATGGAGAATCAACACCAACGTCCTCAGGGCGTAGATGCTCCACGCCAGCCACGGCCGCCCGGCGTGTAGATACAATCGGACAAAAGCGACAAAGGATAACGTAAGAACCCACACCGGCACATGGATCCAACGCATTAGGACTTGATATTGCTCGACTGTTGTCGCGTTCAGCATTCGTAACTCGAACCCGGAAATCACCGCCGCCGCAAGGGCGCTAAAGGAAAAGAGCAAATATGCCGGGCTTATGCGTTGTTTGGACCAGACCGCGCCATAGAACGCTGCGAGCGTCAGACACGCTCCGGCATTCATCGAGCAGATAACGGTAATCCAATTCATAGTACAGACCGCGACTGTTGTGATCATCTTGTAGTTCGGATTTTGCAGGTCGAAGTTTCAAAAAAACTTCAGATTCACTGCTGAGATCACCTAAGGGGCGGCGGTGGCATTTAATTTTCCCAAGCTTGCGTGAGAACCAATGCAATGAGATGCTCGGCAGCGGTGAGACCGGAAACCCCCATTAACGGGTTCAGCCAAGCGCGGTTCATGACCACACGCTGGAGCGTCGTTTCATCCTGTTCCGATTCTGCGAATGATGAAGAGAAGGCACAGGCTGCACTTGCCGAACTTTGCAAAATTTACTGGCGACCAGTTTTCGCTTTCATCTGCCGACAGGGCCATTCCGTTCCTGACGCACAGGACTTAACTCAGGAATTTTTTGCGAAGGTGATCAAGGGCCGTCTGCTTCAATCAGCTGACCGGAACAGAGGAAGATTCCGCTCACTCCTGCTTACGGCGTTACAGCGTTTCTTGCACGATCAACTCGACAAGCATCACGCACGGAAACGCGGTGGCGACCTGCGTTTCGTTTCGTGGGACGATTGGATGACCGAAGCACCGTCTCATCTGTCGATTCCCGAGAACGAATCTGACAAGTGGTCGCCGGAAAGAATTTTTGATGTGCGGTGGGCGGCAACGGTCGTCGAGCGCGCCTTGCGGCGATTAGGAGACGAATGTGAGCAGCATGGCAGACGACGCGTTTTCGACGTTCTGAGTAGTTGTCTCACTGCGGATCGGCAAGACGTATCGTATACCACATTCGCGAGAATACTTGGCATTCCGGAAACGGCAGTGAAAAACCTCGTCCACCGATTGCGTGAGCGTTATCGCACTCTGCTCCGCGAAGAGGTTGCCGAAACGGTGACTGGAGAAAATGAGATTGACGACGAGTTGCGCTATCTGTGTGCCGCATTAAGCGCTGCGGAGTAGTTGCGACGGCAAAATTCAGTCGGAAAGTCCGGCGACCTCTGGTCGAACCAGAGTGGCCAAAATTCGTCGCAAAATGCCGGGCTCATTGTCCAACACGACGAGTGAATCAGGAATGAAGGCCTCATTAGGATAAACTCCAACAGCGACAGATTCCCAATGGTTAAATCCACGGCGACTCGTTCCGCCAGGACGCGAAACGCACCGTGAATAACTTTCCGGTGATCTCCGATTTCGCGTTGGCAACAGTTGAACATCGATTTATGCTCGTAACCCCTCATGAGCTTGCCCGCCGGTTCTGTTTCTCTGCATCTTGAAAATGAATCGGGCATCTGTCCGAAATGCGGGTCCGCATCGCGTGTGGGGCGCGGCCTTTGCTTGAAGTGCCTTCTTTCTGCGGGCATCAACGGCAACGGTAACGGCGAGCATTCGCCGATCGAGGCCAGCCTCGATGACCTGCTGCGCGACGTCCAGGGTCAGGATGGCGATTGGCTTCTCGGGAATTATCAAATTTTGGAAGAAATTGGACGCGGCGGCATGGGCGTAATTTATCGTGCGCGACAACGGCATTCGCGTCGAATCGTAGCGCTCAAACGCATCTCGTCTTATCACGCCGATTCGCAAGACACCTTAATGCGGTTCCGGCGCGAAGCTCAGGCTGCGGCCAACTTGGATCATCCCAATATTCTACCCATCTATGAAGTAAGCGAGACTGAGGACGGACTGCCGTTCTTCAGCATGAAATTCGCTGGCGGCGGCAGCTTACTCGAAGCCGCGTCAGCATTACGCAACGAGCCGCGTCGCGCGGTTGCGCTAATCGCGAAGGTGGCTCGTGCCGTGCAATACGCGCACGAGCAAAACATCCTTCATCGCGACCTGAAGCCGGGAAATATTTTATTAGACGGTCGCGGCGAACCACTCGTCAGCGACTTCGGATTGGCAAAATGGCTGGAACCAACCGGCCATCTGACGCGCACACCCACTGTTTTCGGAACACCAGGCTATATAGCGCCTGAACAGGTGAACGGATCAGCAGGGCACCTCACACCCGCGGCTGATGTGTACAGTTTGGGTGCGGTCCTATTCGATCTTCTAACCGGTCAGCCACCATTCATGGGCGAGCACGCGCTAAACACCATTCAGCAGGCGACCGACAAGCCCGCCCCGAAACTGCGCACCCTGGCCCCGGCGCTGGATCGCGACCTGGAAACAATCTGTGCAAAATGCCTGGAGCGCGATCCGCACGCCCGTTATCGCGCGGCTGCCGAATTGGCAGAAGATCTCGAGCGGTGGCTGCACGGTCGTTCGATTATCGCCAGACCAGTTTCGCCACCCGTGCAGCTGTGGCGGTGGGTACGGCGTAACCCGCTTATCGCACAGATGGCTGCGCTTTTAGTGACCATGGCAACTGTCGTGGCCGTGATGATTTCGAACATGCGACCGGTGAGTCCGTTTGCGACAAGTGGGATTGCCGTTTTGCCGTTTGAAAGTTTGAGTTCAGACAAGGAGAACACGTTTTTTGCCAACGCCCTGTACGACGGTGTTCTGACCAAACTGGCGAAGCTTGGCAATCTGAAGGTGATTAACCACAACAGCGTGGCGAATTATCGCGGCGCCCGCGACACGGTAGAAATCGGCCGCGCTTTGAGCGTCGCTCATGTGCTAAAAGGAAGCGTTGAAAGAAAAGCCGGCATCATTCACGTAAATGCCGAACTCGTTGATACGCGCAAAAACACCCGCGTGTGGGCGGAGCAATACGATCGCAAGTCGAGCGATGTGTTTACGCTGCAGAGTGAGATCGCAGAAAAAATCGCAGACAAGCTGGGCGTACGCGTTTCACCTGCCGAGAAGATTGCGCTGCAAGAGGTGCCGACCGCGGATCTCCTATCGTATGAGGGCTACTTGCGAGCCAAAGATATCCTCAATGATATCGCACTGAGCACACGGCAGAAGGAAGATTTGCTTGAAGCCGTCCAACTGCTTGATCAAGCCATAGCGCGCTCGCCATCGTTCTTCGATGCCTACTGCCAGCTAGCGGGAGCCCACGATCGAATATACTTCGGCGGATTCGACCATTCTGATGCGCGGTTGAAAATGGCCCAAACGGCAATTGAGTCGATCCGGCGGTTACGCCCGGAATCGGGAGATACTCATTTGGCTCTGGCTCAGCATTATTATTGGGCCGACCGGGATTATGACCGGGCCAGGCAGGAGCTGGTGCTTGCTCGCCTGACATTGCCTAACGAGTCGCGCATCCCGCTTTTGGCTGGCTACATTGACCGGCGCCAGGGTCGCTGGGAGAAGTCGCTCGAGGAAATCACGCAGGCCTTGGAGCTAAATCCACGGGACTTTTCGGTGCTTCAGCAAATCGCTCTCACATACGAGGCGTTGGGGCGCTATAAAGAGATGGCTGCGATTCTTGATCGCGTGCTGGCGATCGCTCCAAAAGACGTTCCGAGCCGAGTGCGACGGGCCCTGGTCGATCTTGAAAGCCACGGTGATCCTAAAGCGTTCCACACAGCAATCGACGCAATTCTGATGGAAGATCCGAACGCCTCTCTTTGCTTTGTGAATCCATGGCTCTTCCTTGTCTTGCGTGCACCTGATCCCGCAGCAGTCCAACGGGCTTTGTTCAATATGACTGGCTGCGGATGTTTTGATGAAAATATTCCATTCCCTAGCGGTTGGTGCGAAGGTCAACTTGCCAAGTGGCGCGGCAATGAGTCAGCAGCTTTAGCAGCGTTCAACAACGCGCGAAACGAACTTAGCCAAACAGTAGAGAAACAGCCCGATTACGCCGCTGCACTCTGCGCACTTGGCGTTGTTGATGCCGTACTTGGGAATAAGGCAGACGCGATTCGCGAAGGCGAACGCGCGGTCGAGCTAACACCAGTTAGCAAAAACGCGATCGAGGGCGCGACGCTGGTCCGATATCTGGCGGTGATTTATGCATGGACTGGCGACAATGATCGCGCCATTCAACGATTAGCTGAGACAACTTACCTGCCGGGCAGCCACATCAGCTACGGGTATTTGCAACTCCATCCGCTTTGGGATCCGCTTCGAAGCGATCCGCGCTTTCAAGCGATCGTCAAGTCTCTCGCACCAAAATAAATCGGGTCCTGGCGAGGCGCATCGTCAGTAGGTTCGGCACAACCCCGTCAGTACCAATGCCGGGAAGTCCAAGCGCAACCTCCTTGACCTTGCCGCAATGGGAGTCGATCGAACCTGCTGTCAACGTGGAACATAGAGTGTAGATCTCTAAGGAATTTACTTAAGGATGGGAATTTGTGCTTGACAGTTTCTCAAAGCGCCGGTAGTCACCGACTTATGAATCCTACCAAACCTACACCACTCGTACGCCTATTCGCTGCAATACTGGTGATTGTGGCGATTATCAGTCTCGCCGCTTCGGCCATGCGTGCGCCCACCCAAACGCAAAGTTCTGTGACATTGAAGAACATTCAGACTGACAGGGCACTAACCCTGTATGCCGGCGGCCGCCCAAGCTGCGCCTGGTTTGTAGAGATGGTTCTGCCGACGGACGATGCCAAGGTGGCTGATCGCCGTCCAAGTTGCGCCTGGTTTGTGGAGATGGTACTTCCAGCGGGCGACAGCGAGTTGATGAGTGAGAAGTTGCAATCAGTCGCAGCAACGCTGTAAGATCGCTCGTTGCCTATCGAATAAAGGTGCCAGTCCCATTTCTTTCGGGGCTGGCTATATTACGTACCGACATGGCATCAAGCTGTCGTCACCGTTTGGCACAATCATGCGTATGCCGACTGCACTCTTCATGAGATGCGTTTCAAGGGAATTCATGCGACGTGGTTTGGATTGCACTTCTTTTTACTCACCGCGATTTGCCTTGCAGGCGTATTCTGGTTGATAGCACAAGGGGCTACGATCCTACCCTGGGCTTGCGACGAATACGCACGTAAGGCTGAGTTTGCCGCGACTTGGTGCCTGGCAAAACAGGGTGGTCCATCGAATCCGCTGCGCAGATGTATCGCAACTTATCTTCATGCCGCTGGCATCCAGGCTGGGTACACCTTTTTTGCCCCTAACGTCCCAAGTCACCATCGACTCACCTTGGAGCTGTTTTACGATAACGGACGTGTAGAATACGAGTCTCCGCGTGTCGGCAGCAAAGCCGCCGCACTGCGGTTGGACAGTTTATTAGATAAATTGCCCGAGCAACGCTACGAAGCGATTCGAGAGGCGCTCGTCAAGATGCTGGCGTTCTCCGTCTGGCGTGAGCATCCAGAGGTTAAAAAAGTTCGAGCGACATTCGGAGCTGTCCATTTCCCAAGCATTGCTGAGTTTGAGCAAGGCAAAGCGGAAACGTTCGAACCCATGTTCAGCTTCGATTTCAGCTTGCGCAAGGACCAGCAGCAATAGGCGATCACTAAGTGTCCTCACTGATTTCCTATGCGGGAGCCAACGCTGGGCTCAATCGGTTAGCAAAATTCTGGCAACGCTTTCTCGCGTTTCTATTTCCACCTGAAACTGACACATGGCTGAGCGTGTTCCGGCTCGGTTTGGGTCTGCAAGTTACTCTTTACGCGCTCTTCTTGAGAAGCGACTGGCATTATCTGTTCTCCAGTAGTGGGAAGGGTCTTGTTGGTCGCGAACTGGGCGAAGCGATTACCTCTTTCGAGAGTCCTCTAATCCCGAAGTTTGGCTGGCTCATCGCCATCGGTCGTCTCCTCAACATCAGCGAAGAAACAGTGCTAACTATCGCCTGGGTAGGCTTGTTGTCCTCGGGATGTCTATTGTTGTTGGGGTTGTTATCGCGACCATCGGCGATTGTCGCCTGGTTTCTCCACCTGTGTGCGGCCGAAAGCGGCGGGTTACTCGCTTACGGCGCCGATAATTTCATGACGGCTGCCTTGTTCTATCTCATGTTATCTCCACTGCCAGACCGTTATTCGTTCGACCACTGGGTAGCAAAAACAAAATCGAAGGACCCACGCGCGTTGGGTTTTTGGCGGCGAGTTTTACAGGTGCATTTGTGCTTTGTTTACTTCATCGGAGGACTGGCAAAAATCCTCGGCAGCGGCTGGTGGGACGGTTCTAATCTTTGGCGTTCGCTCATCCGCCCGCCTTTTAATGATGTCTCGCCGGATGTTCTGCTTCACTTCAAATATGTTCTGCCTCTCCTCGGCATCTCGATTTGTCTGCTCGAGCTGAGTTATCCCGTTTTTATTTGGCTAAAAAGAACCCGGCGAATTTGGCTGGGTTGCATTCTAGCGATGCATGCCGGCATAGGGTTGATGATGGGGTTGTACCTCTTCGCACTCGTTATGATTGTTATGAATCTGGCGGCCTTTGGTGTCCCGTGTGCCAGCGAGAGAAGAGGGGTAACTTCGGGAACGACCCAACGACAGCAAATCTAAAAGGTGCGGAACAGATCAAATCGCGATCTGTTCAAGTCTTGACACCCGGCGGGGCATCGGCCCAAGATCGGCCACTTAAGGACCGCCATATGAATCCAACGCCTCTTGCCCGAAATGTTTTCCTTTGTGTGGCTGCAATCTTCATCACGGGTTGCGGCACGGCGACTTTTTCAAAAAGCGGAAGCGACGCCACAATCGAAAGCCTCCGCAGCTTCCATCTCGCGTTCATTGACGAGTTTGCAGCACCCGGGAAGAAATTTAATTCCGCCGCATTCAACGCCAAAGCGAATGAAGGCAACGCAAAATTTCAGCAGGCCATCGCCGATGAGAAATTCACAGCGCGACGTCCTGTACTAGTCGATCTTAAAGCGCAGTTCGATGCTGATGCTGCGCATTTAAAGAGCAAAGCTAGCCATGGTAAAGTCACACCAGCACTGGCGAGTGAGATGAAAAAGGACGTTAACAAGATCTACGACCATGCCCTCGGCCGGTAAGAAAAAGCACAAAAAGCGTCCGCGGAAAAAATCCAAACTCGATTCCGCGCTCGATCAAGTCGGGGACGAATCGGCTGCGGCCGCTGTTAAAGAATTTCAGGATCTGCTCGGGCAGGCAAAGGGCGACACCAGCGAGTTGGTCCGGCAAAACGCAGAGGAGCTAGAACAGCGTCTTGTCCTTCTAAAAGAGCGAAAAATCGACAAAGAGGATTTCGATTACTTCATTGAAAATCAAAAACGCGATCTGCGGGTGTACGTCGATGCCCAGCCGGCGCAGGAACAGGAACGCGCCGAAAAACTGACGTTACACGTTTTGGAAATAGCTGTGACGAAAGTGGTGCCGATCTTGATCGCAATGATCTAGCCGCTGGTCATCAATCGCGCCGTAGCGTTCGCGGTCGTCAGCAGAGTCACCTCTATCCATCGGATGCGCTGAGGACCGCGCACACTACAACATTCCTCAGCGGGAACGCTTCATGAGCTCGCGCAATCGATCGTGCGGTACCGCTTCCACATGATGATTATCGCGGCCAGTCATAGAATGGTTGTCTATCAGTGCGTTGATGACCGCTTCCTCCGCTGCCTGGACCACGCCGGTAAAGAGTGGATCCATCAGATCATTCGGGATTGTTTGAACGGTGTGTGTGACCTGGTCCGGATTTGCAACGTTTGGATTCGCTGTTGAAAACGCTACGAACAAATCCCCAGAACCGTTACCGGAAACTGTTCCCGTTCGGGCGAGGCCAAGAGAGACGCGCCGGGCCAATCGTTTCAATTGGTTGGGCAGCAGTGGTGCATCAGTTGCAACAACAGCGATACACGAGCCGCTCTCTTGTTTGTAAACTTCACCGGGAATCTCTTTGCCTATTGGTGCGCCGGCGATCACCAGCTGCGACCGCCGGCCGAAGTTCGCCTGCAGGAACACACCTACTAGAAACGTTTGCGATGGAGCATCTTTTTCGGCGCCTGCTGGACGAATGTTGATCTGGCGTGAAGCCGTCCCGTTTCCGCCCTTGAACTCGTAACAGATCATGCCCGTTCCGCCGCCGACGCTCCCCTCTTCAATCACGCCATTGTGCGCATTGTCGAGCGCGTGAAACACGTCCTCCGGTTTCACATGAAAACCGTTGATATCATTAAGCCATCCGTCCCATGTTTCGGCAACAACCGGTAAACTCCACCAGTACCCGGTAGTGTCGGGCGCGCCGTGCTTGATTCGCCAGGCAATAACGGCGTCACGCGCGACCCCGACGCTATGCGTGTTCGTAATGATGATTGGTCCTTCCAAAAATCCGCTTTCGTCCAGCCATGCGGTCCCTGTCATTTCGCCGTTCCCATTCAGGCTGAAATAGCCGGCGTAAACCGGGTCGTTGAGAGAATCGTGTCCACGCGGAATGATTGCGGTAACGCCGGTCCGCACCGGGCCTTTGCCAACTTCCAGTTTTCCATCGCCGCTAATCAACGTCGTGTAGCCGACCTCCACACCGGGAACATCCGTGATCGAGTTCAGTTTCCCCGGCGTGCCATCGAACGGCACACCAAGGTCGCGCGCGCGAACAACTTTGACTTGTTGGAGCTGCTTTATTGGCGGCGGTGATTTAATCGGCTCGCGCGCTACGACGTCGATGACGAGTGCGAGCCAGAGCGAGAGGACAAACGTCAGACCAGGCCTTGATGTTCTGAACATAGGAAAAACGTCCAACGCTCAACGCCCAACGTCCAACTCTCAATCAAAATCAAAGAAATTCTGCTCTCCAGCAATCGTGTCCATTCGCAGTTAGAATTCTGTTTTCGCGGATGCGCCGGCGCAGCTAGATTAAGCGAGTGAGTTACGAAGTTTTCGCCAGGAAATACCGGCCGCAGACATTTGATGATTTGGTCGGCCAGAACCACGTGTCACGCACGTTAAAAAATGCGGTGGCGCAAAACCGTCTTGCGCACGCGTATCTTTTTGTCGGGCCGCGCGGTGTTGGTAAAACCTCGACAGCCCGAATTTTAGCAAAGTCGCTTAACTGCATCAAAGGCCCAACGGTTACGCCATGCGGCGTGTGCGACAACTGCCGCGAGATCGCCGGCGGCAACAGTCTCGACGTGATCGAAATCGACGGAGCAAGCAACAATAGCGTGGAGGATGTGCGCCAATTGCGCGAGAACGTTCGATATGCGCCTGCTAAGGGCCGCTACAAAATCTATCTCATCGATGAGGTGCATATGCTGTCGTCCGCCGCGTTCAACGCACTTTTGAAGACGCTGGAAGAGCCGCCAGAGCACGTGAAATTTATTTTTGCTACGACTGAGCCGCAGAAAGTTCTGGCAACCATCCTCAGCCGTTGCCAACGCTTTGATCTGCATCGTATCCCCGCAAATCTAATAGCCCAGCATCTGCAATTCATCGCGCAAAAGGAAAAGATCACATTGCAGCCTGCAGCTGCACACGCGATCGCGCGCGGCGCGGAAGGCGGCCTGCGCGATGCGGAGTCGATGCTTGATCAGCTCGTTGCGTTTTGCGGCGAAAAAATCACCGAGAACGACGTGCTGAGTGTTTTCGGATTCACCAGCGAACAAACAGTAACCGATCTAACAGGCCGAATTTTGCGCGGCGAAACACCGGAAGCAATCGAGCTTCTGCATGACCAATGCGAAGCCGGCAAAGATATGATGCGGCTCATGGCTGACTTGATCGCTTATCTGCGCGATCTGCTCGTGTTTAAAGCCAAACCCGATGCCCTGAACCAAGACGTTGATCCCGACGTTCACAAGTCGCTGGGCGCCCATGCAGAATTGATTTCCATGGATCGTTTGCTCGAGCTGATCGATCAATTTGCCGCTGCGGAAGGACGAATGAAATGGGCCCCTAACAAGAAGCTCCATTTCGAAGTCGCGATCATTAAAGCGATCCAGAGTCTCGGCCAAGCGACGCTCGATGAGGTGATCGAAAAATTAGGCGAACTCCGCGAAGGCGGTGGAGAGCCGCCGGCGAACGCACCGCTAACGCGACCTGCACCTGTAGCGGCAGGCGTCTCGCCTCCTGCGACCCGTGCAGTCGGCACGGCTGCCGTCGGTTCAGCGAAGGCGGATGACCGGGGTCAGACGAAACCGATGCCACAAAAAGCCGGGGTCACCGCCCCCGGCTACAGCAAAATGCGTGTAGAGGACGAAACGCCTTCCGTCGATCAGGCAGTCGATTCCGAAAACATTTGGAAATCCCTTCTCACGAAGATTCCAGCACAGAAAGCCTTCGTGCGAAATTCAGCTTCAGCAGCCCACGTTCTTGGAGTCGAAGGCCGCAATTTCAAGCTCGGTTTCGCCGTTGCCGACAAGGCCCCGATGGACATCCTGGGCACTCCAGCGAATCGCAAGTTCATCGAGACGCTGCTCCATGAAATCAGCGGGAAAGATTGGACTCTGAAGCTGACCGTGAACGAAGAACTCGCTTCCAGGACCGCAGTAGCTGCCGAGGAGCCGGCTTCTCTCGATTTCAAAAACGAACCATTAATCCAGGAAGCTATCGAACTTTTTAATGCGCGTGTAAGGTCCTGACCGTGGGCAATAGGATTTCGTCCTGGAGCGAAGCGCAGCGGAGTCGAAGGATCCCGAAGTACTGCCGTAAAGTTTTGCAACGGGATTCCTCGACTCCGCTCGGAATGACAAAAAGCTGATTATGAACCTAAACAAATTGATGAAGCAGGCGCAGAAAATGCAGGAGCAAATGGCCAGAACCCAGGCCGAGCTCGAGCAGAAGACGGTCGAAGTGACCGCAGCCGGTGGAAAAGTCAAAGTGACGGCAAACGGCGCTGGCGAGATCATTGCGATCAAGATCGACAAAGAAGTTGTCGATCCGAATGACGTCGAATTTCTTGAGGAAATGGTGCTAAGCGCGGTGAAGCAAGCGATCGAGCAGGGCAAGGCGCTGGCGCAGTCCGAGATGACGAAAATCACCGGAGGTCTGGGCGGCTTGGGAATACCTGGTCTGCAGTAATCGACAGATCGGAATGCTGTAAAGTGAGCCGTGCTCAGCGCATTCCATGATGTAAGCCGTACCGCTGAGGACAGCGGACGCTACATTCACCGAATTTCACTCGCACCGAAGTACGGCTGTAAGTTCTCCGGAACGTGTACCGAGCCATCCGGCTGCTGATAACTCTCGATCAACGCAGCAAACAACCTCGGTAACGCCACACCTGAACCATTCAACGTGTGACACAGCCGGTTCTTCCCGTCGCGATCTTTGAACCGCAGCTGCATGCGGCGCGCCTGAAAATCCTCAGTGTTTGAGCAGCTTGAGACCTCGAGAAACCCGTTCTGTCCGGGCGACCAGACTTCAATATCGTACGTTTTAGCGGCGCCGAACCCCAAGTCGCCGGTGCAAAGCTCGATCACTCGATAATGCAAGCCGAGCAGTTGCAACACGCGCTCTGCATCCGCAGTAAGCGATTCGAGTTCTTCGTAAGACTCTTGCGGCGCAACAACTTTAACCAATTCGACTTTGTCGAATTGATGCACGCGAATGATGCCGCGTGTGTCGCGCCCGGCGGCACCGGCTTCACGTCGGAAGCACGGGGTATATGCAGTGAATTTCTTCGGAAGATCGGCAATGCTCAGGATCTCCTCACGATGGATGTTTGTTAACGGCACCTCTGCCGTCGGCGCGAGAAAAAGCTGATTTTCCTCCAAGCCATACATGTCAGCCTCGAATTTCGGAAGTTGCGAGGTGCCAATCATGCAGTCGCGCCGAACTAAAAACGGCGGACTAACTTGAAAATACCCATGCTCGCGCGTGTGCAGGTCGATCATGAAATTGATCAACGCGCGCTCGAGCTTCGCGCCTGCGCCAGTAAAACAAATGAATCCGCTGCCGCTCAGTTTCGCAGCCCATTCAACATTGAACAGGTTCAGTCTCGTTCCGAGCGCAACATGATCTGCAGGTTCGGCTAATTGCGGTTTTTCGCCCCAACTACGGACGATCCGGTTTGCGCTGGCATCCTTTCCAAGCGGCACGCTCTCATGCGGAAGGTTTGGAAGATCCAGGAGTAAGCTGCGTTGCTCTTCGTCGAGCGCGTTGGTGCGCTGTGTTAAACCGGCAATTTGCTCCCCGATGTTTCGCACCCTAGCTTCGAGTTCTTCGCTCGGTTCCTTACGCGAGCGTCGGCCGCCGATCTCCTTGCTCAGACGGTTGCGCTCCGACTGTAGCCGTTGCAACTCAGTCTCAGTCTTGCGCCGCTCGGCATCGATTCGCAATACGTCGTCAATCCTCGCCTCATCGCCGCCGGCACGCATCGCCAGGCGCTCACGGACAAAGTCTGGTCTCTCGCGAATCAAACGGATGTCGAGCATGGCGCAGATTATTGAACGAAGTTAAACGCGTTACAAATGTTACAACGCAAAAAGGAGATTCGCTTTAACTTAGTAACTCTTTCAACCTTCAAACTGCCTCGTATATTCCGTGGATGGAACGATTGCATCTCCTTAGCGTCGCCCTCGGTCTGGCAGCGCTTGCAGGCGTTAATCTTTACCTCACCGTTTTTGCTACTGGTCTTGCTATTCATTTTCACTGGATCACACTCGCGCCACAGTATCAGTCGCTTGAAGTCCTCGGTAACCCATGGATCATCGGCATCGCCGGTGTTCTCTACTCGCTCGAATTTTTCGCGGACAAAATTCCATGGGTGGACTCGATCTGGGACGCCGTCCACACCGTGATTCGCCCGATCGGCGGCGCGCTGCTTGCGATTCAAGTGCTCGGTCATCCCAGTCCCGCGTTCACGGTCATCGTCGCGTTGTTAGCCGGAGGCACGAGCTTCCTTGCGCACACGGCGAAAGCAGCGACACGGCTTGCCAGCAATACGTCGCCGGAACCGCTTACAAATATCGGGTTAAGTCTTGGTGAAGACGCTGCGGTGCTGGGTGGCCTGACTCTCGTGAATCTTAGTCCCCTGCTCGCGTTGATCGTTTTTCTAATCGCCATCGGCCTCTTCTACTATTTTGCGCGAAGAGTGTTGCGCTCGATCAAAAACAAGATCCGATTACCTCGAAAGAAATTGGACGAACCGGCAGATCGCAACGTGTCGGCGCAATAAATCATTACACACGGCAGCCCTCGCCCACCGTTTGTCGTCAGCCCTAAAAATATTGTCACGACAGTGTACGATGGCTTATCTATGTCGTTAGGGAGGCGCGCGCTAACTAACTCTTCTCGCTTCTTTCCGTCTCACCAAAATCCCGCCTATGAAACAGTTCCGAGTTTTATTTTTACTAGTCTTAGTGGCATCGTCGAGTTAGGTGAGAATGCCTTGGATTCTCAGGTTCGCGATTGGCGCGCTTTTCGTATTTGTTATCGGCGCACTGATGATTGCGTGGGCATTTACGGCGACGGGATGGGAAACGCTCAGTCGGTTCGCATGGGGCTGCATCATCGCCGGGGCCGGACTGATTGGGAGCGCCTTCTTGGCTATGTTAAGCGCTGTGATTCACAGAGCGTGGCGCAAATTCTCTCTCGTGCTTATGAGTGCGTCGGTCTTGCTGTTTCTGGGACTGCTGATTCTTGCCAAGTTCGCATGATGCAAGCTTAAACTATTCAGCTACTCCATTCTTCGAAATGGCACTCTCAGTAATCATCACCCTGTATCTGTCCGTTGGATTTCTGGCGGCGGCGGGATCGATCTTCATTTCACAGAAAATCTTTTCGGCGAAAGCAGAACAGATTTTTTTCGCTCTCTTTCTCGTCGCGATCGCGGCATTTTATCTGGCGTTCACCGCTTATTTCGAAGTTCAAGAGGCGTGGCGATTGGAGACCGGAGCGGTAATTTTGTTCACGCTGTTCGGAATTCTCGGGATCCGGTTACCCGTTGTACTCATCATTGGCTACTGCTTGCACGGGATTTGGGATGTGCTTCATGAGATTGACGCGCACGGCGGAAGCAGCTTCTTGGGCGGTCAGAAAATAACCCAGATCCCGTTGGCGTACGGCGTTTTTTGCGCAGCTTATGATTGGTGCGTCGCTGGCTACTTTTACACTCGCCGCCGTGAGTGGAATGCAGCCTGGAAGGGGCATGCCCGCTCACCATGACTCATGTCAGGCAATAGAGTGATAGCTCGATTGGCGCTCGTACCTTCGTTGACGCTACTCCTGCTGCAATTGGCGTCCGCCAAGCGTATCGCACCGGTAATGATTGACCCTGTAATTTATCAAGGTGTTCGCTATGTCGCGCCGAATGACGATGGCCGCCGAGGCTATGTCGAGGCGTGGGATGTCGGCAGCAACAAGAAACTGTGGGAATTGACACTGTTTACTAATCGTATCGATCCAAAGGTCGAGGAAGACGTTCAATGGGTTTTCATCAAGCTATTAAACATCCAGGGTGGCAGGCTTATCGCTACATCCGAACATGGAGAGACCTATCAGGTCGATCTAAAGACGAAAGAAATCACGCAATCTGATTCACGATCATCGCCACCACCGGAAGCGATTCACGACATGCCCGACACAGTTAGAAAAGCCCTAACTAACGGATCGGCCGGAAAAAACTATGACTTCTCTTCTCGCATTAACCCGTCCTATTTGGAAGGAGACTTTAATGGTGACGGCAAGATGGATGTAGCAGTTTTGGTAAAGGAACGCTCGACTGGAAAGATTGGAATTGCCATCATTAGTGGCACGACTGGAAAAGTCACGATTCTCGGAGCCGGCACCAGCATCGGCAACGGTGGCGATGATTTTGAATGGATGGATTCCTGGCAGGTTTACTCCAAAACCCACGCCGCCGTAAGTGAAGCGCGCGTCCCACATTTCCGCGGCAACGCACTTCTCGTGGAGAAGAGCGAAGCCGCCAGCGCCTTGATCTATTGGAATGGCAAGAGGTACGTCTGGTCTCAGCAAGGGGATTAGCAGCTAACTGCGCGAATCCGCAAGACGTTAGCGAGTGATCAAAACATATCCCCTGCCCTGTTGTTCTCCCTCATCTGATTGCAATTGAGGGAGAGCAGCACCTTGAAGATCGCGCATTAGAACCGCCGCTTTTTCCTTTGAAGCAACGAGCGCATCAACATTCCCGATATTCCACTCTGCGATTGCGTCAGCCGGGTCAACGAAATGCGTCTTTCGAAGATACAGAAGCAGCCCTTCGTCTTTCGCAGATACAACTTCGTAATGCCAGTGATGCCCTTCGGCTTTTTGCCGCACATTCCTTCCAAAAAGCACCAGAGCATCTCGATGATCGCGATAACCGGTGAACACCTTCCAACCTGTGTAACCACCGGTGAAGAGGATTGCTAACACCAGAGCCGTTGTGTTCCAGCGATAGAAACGCGCCAGCGCAGTTGTTGTAGCCACCGGCGTATGGCCGGTTTCCTCTGAGTCATTATTTCTTGGAAAACGGCCCACACGGCCGTGGCTACAATTGCGGAGCGAGATCTGGGCCCCGAGCAGCAGACATAGCGGCGGAATTACAGGGAAAATTCTGTCAACGCGTTTGGATGGGATCAGCGACATCACGATCAGTCCACCAACGCTCCAGCAAAGCAGCCACAGAGTTTCCGGTGACATGTCACGCAACGCAGAGCGTAACCGCCACTTTTGCAATCGAAGATCGAAAACCGCGATCGCAATCATCAGCACGCTCCACGGTGCGAATTTGTGTAACAAATGCGGTAAATAAAAAAGAAGCGGTTGCGGGCGATGAATTGTTTCGCCGAAGCGGCCGAGGAATTCGCGGATGACAACTTCCTGGTAAAATCCCGGTTGAAACCGAATGCCGGCGGCTACCCAGACCAGGAAAATTCCAAGGGAAGCAAGCCACGGCCACCAATTCGCCGCGGCGAATCCGTCCTGTGGCGGACCGGGCCAGATCTGTAGCCGCCCCGCTGTGCGAGGCGTGTGTGTCGCGCGCAGGGGGACGGCTACAGCATTGAGCACAATCCCGGGCAGCAGAAAGGCGTAAACGATCGGACCTTTGATCAACATCGCCGCAGTGAGCAGAACAAAGACGTAGACTTGCTCACGCCATTTCCATTCGTCTCTCTCTCGAATTTTTCGCCAGATCAGCAGGCCGATCAAAAAAATCACGAGTGCCAGCGCCATGTCGGTGCGCACGAGCGTAGCCAGCCGCGGGGTCAGCAGGTTCAGTCCAAACGCGCTGAGTGCGACAACTGCAGCGACTTTTCCGTACGCGTCCTTGGCGGCACGGAATAACACAGAGGCGAGCGCAAGCGCGGCGACAAACGACGGCAAACGCCATGCGATTTCCCATGATCGCGTCACCACAAACAGCGCAGCTGAGATCCAGCCGACCAACGGTGGCTTTGTGGCCACCCGGTCGTGCGGCGTATGCTGATACAGCCAATGGCCTTCCTTGATCATTTCGAACGAAGTGAATGCCTGCTTCGCCTGATCGTAGTCGTCGAGTTGCCATGGCAAATTGGCGATCGCGAATAAAACGATGATCAATGCCGCGATAACCCAGAGTGTGCGCCGGTCTTCCAGGAAGATCTCTGTCATGTCGAGCGAAGTCGGGACATCCCGCGAAGTTACCCGAGGATTACGCCACGGGATTCTTCGACTCCGCTCGGAATGACAATCATACGGTTTAATCACGCCAAAGCACGGCGCGCACGGGCGCGCCATCGGCACCCGCTATTTTCAGAGGCAGCGCGGCAAAATTGTAAATACCTGGACCAACGCCGCTCAGATCGAGCGATTCAATGATGGCGATCCCGGCGCGGGCAAGCGCGTGATGATTCTGCAACGATTTCGAATCGATCTCGTCCATCGATGGAAGATCGACTCCCAGCAGTTTCACGCCGTTCTTTTGCAGCCACGCGGGAACATCGGCTGCGATGACTGGGATTCTTCTTGGAAAGATTGTCGAGTCGCTCCATCGACCGGTCTTTACCAGGACCCGTGAGCTCGAGGCGATGTCTTCGGCGAATGGACGGAGATCCTCGCGAGTGATCAGATGTTTTTCTGTCGCCTTGGAAAACGCTTCTGCGAGATCGACCACCGTTGCGCGACCCAGATAAATGTCGAGCGATGCTTTTTCAATCGGTGCCCCATGAACATCGAAATGAAGCCGAGCATCAGCGTGAGTGCCGTTGTGCAGGCTCATCGCGATCGCGCCAAGATTTACGCTCGCCCCTTTTGCGATCTCGTTCGTAACACGATAACGAAACGGTTCGTCACCGGGCCATTCGGCGAAATCATCCGACAATGTTCGTGAGATATCCCAGATCTTCATCAAGTAATCGCATTAAAGCGGTGCCAGGTCGCGCGCGCACTCCAAAACGTTTCGCGGAAAAAGGGGGGCGTCGCGAAAGTTTCGCTGGAGTGCGAGATATCCTCGCATCGCTTTCTTCCTCAGTATGGCCGTATTACCAAGCGTGCGCATTGCCGATCTTCTCAAGAATCGCGTGAGCAGCTCTTTCGCTGGCACCAGCACCGCCCAGGTTACCCATGATCGAATCAAAATCAGAAATCATTCGATCTCTGGCAGGTCCGTCTTCCATCAGCAGCCGGACGGCTTGCGCGATGGCATCCGGTTTTGCTTTGTGCTGGATAAACTCCGGAACAACTTCTTTGCCAGCAAGCAAATTAGGCATGCCGAGAAAATGCACGTTTACTACGAGGCGCGCTGCCACGTACGTTGGCCAGGCGACTTTGTAGATCAGTACGAACGGCATTCGAAAATACGCAGCTTCAAGCGTGGCGCTTCCAGAGGCGATAATCCCGACGAACGCGTGCTGCATAATGATCGCAGCTTGACCCACGTTGATTTCAATCGCATGTCGATCGACTAATTGCTCATTCATCTCGCGCGCGAGTTCTTCAGATGCAGCTGCGACCCGAAAGCGCAACGTTGGGTTAACTTGCAAAAGCCGGCGCGCAGCTTCCATCATCACCGGGAAAATTTTTCGGACCTCGCGCATACGACTACCCGGGAACAAGCCGATCAGATTCGGATTACGGTGAGTGTCGATCTTCAGTGTCTCAAGCCTGTCGATCATTGGATGACCGACAAACACCGCACGCAGCCCTGACGCGCTGTAGAGATCGGCCTCAAATGGAAAAATGCACAGCACAAGGTCGATGAAACGCGCCATTTTTTTGATACGTCCGCGATTCCACGCCCAAACCTGCGGGCTGATATAATAAATTGTTTTCTGGTGTCGCAATTGCCTTCGCAGTGCGCGCGCCAGTCGCAAGTTAAAACCCGGATAATCAATCAGAACGACTGCGTCGGGTTTACCTTCCTGAATTTCGTTGAGTGTGTGACGGAACTGCTCACGAAAATACCCGTACTTTCTTAAGACTTCCCATAAACCGAGGACGGCTGCGTCCCCAATCCAATTCTTAAATTGCCCGTCGGCGACCTGCTGCATTTGCGGCCCGCCGCGACCGGTGAATTTCAGTTCCGGATCCAATACGCGCAGCGCGCGCATCAACGCTGCGCCGTGATTATCGGCGCTGGCTTCCCCGGCGACGAAATAGATGGTTCTCATGGGAGCGCACGCTTCCAGCGTGCAGGCGCTGGCATCCTGCCAGCGCGATGGAGTATTCGGCAAGATGCCGAACATAGCACGCAGGGATGCGCGCGCTCCCGATACCCGTAATCGGCAGCGTCACGGAAATGGGCGCGCTACTCTTATCCACTCGAGGATATTTGTTTCGTAATCTTAACGGCCAACTCCAACGCCGCGGTTGCTTGAGAACCGGAAACGCGGGGCTGTCTACCCGTGTTTGCGCATTCGAGAAAAGACGCGAGCTGAAGCTTGAGTGGTTCTCCGTGTTCAATCTCCGCTCGGTCACGCCAAATCTGTTTGCCGACGCGCCGATAGATTTCGCCGCTTTGATTTTGATAATCGAGCGAGAGATACGCATCTTCCTGAAAGATACGAATCTTGCGCATCCGCTCGGGGCTGATGCGGCTGGCGGTCACATTTGCGACGCATCCATCTTCAAAGTGAAGCCTGGCATTTGCGATATCTTCGCTCTGGCTGAGCACGGGCACGCCAACCGCGTCGATACTCCAAAGAGGCGAGCGGACGAAATGCAAAATGACTTCGAGATCGTGAATCATCAAATCGAGCACAACGCCGATATCGGCGCTGCGTTCGGTGTACGGAGCAAGCCGATGCGCTTCGATAAACCGCGGATGCGTCAAATGTTTTTCGAGCGCACCCAACACCGGATTAAACCTTTCGACATGCCCTACCTGGAGGATAAGACCATTGCGCGCGGCTAGTTCTGCCAGCTCGGTAGCATGGGCAGTGTTGTCGGTGATCGGTTTCTCGATCAATACATGTTTGCCCTCGGTCAGGAGAGCGCGTGCAACCTCATAATGAGTATTGGTGGGCGTTGCCACAGACGCGGCGTCAACCATGCGGCTGAAATCATCAAGCGATTTCGCTGGTGCCGCCCCGAATTTGCTCGCAATCGTGCGGCTCCTGAACGGCTCGACGTCATACACGGCGGTGAACTCAACAGACGGAGTTTCGGCGTAGAGCCGTGCATGATTGCTTCCGATATGCCCAACACCAACAACGCCAACGCGCAGCTTTTTCATCGGTCCCCTATTGCAGTCAACTCTGAAAGCTTCCGCGGGTCAACGCTCGAAACTCTTCCGGTTCAACTTACTTAACTGGGCAGTGAGCGAGGAACCATTGGTAAGTTTGCGCGATGCCTTTTCGCAACGGAATTGTTGGCGCCCAGCCGAGCGCGCGAATTTTGGTCACGTCCAGAAGCTTTCGCAGCGTGCCGTCAGGCTTCGCCTTGTCCCAGATAAGTTCGCCGTCGAAACCGACCACATCGCAGATCAACTCCGCGAGGTCGCGAATGGTGACATCTTCCCCACAGCCGATGTTGATGATTTCCGGCGAATCGTATATCTCTAGCAACAAAAGACACGCCGCGGCCAGATCATCGACGTGCAAAAATTCTCGACGCGGTTCCCCGGTTCCCCACACGACCAGGTTTTTCTCACCTCTGAATTTCGCTTCGTGTGCCTTGCGCAGGAGCGCAGCGAGCACGTGTGATGTCTCCAGATCAAAATTGTCGTTAGGTCCGTAAAGATTTGTCGGCATGACTGAAATGAAGTTGGCGCTGTACTCGCGCGCATACGCCTGGCAAAGCTTGATCCCGGCGATCTTCGCGATGGCGTACGCCTCATTGGTAGACTCCAGCGGGCCGGTGAGCAGCGCACTTTCGGAGATCGGCTGCGGCGCCAGCTTCGGATAAATGCAGGAGCTGCCGAGAAAGAGCAGCTTCCGCACACCAGTTTGATAGGCCGAACGAATCACGTTGTTCTGGATCCGCAAATTATCGAGGAGAAACTCCACGGGATAATCACTGTTTGCCTTTATCCCGCCGACTTTTGCCGCCGCCAGAATCACGATCTCCGGCTTTGTGTCTGTAAAGAACTTGGCAACAGCAGCATCGTCGCCGAGATCGAGCTGCGACCGATTGCGACACAGCAGATTAGTGAAACCTTCCGCTTCCAGTCGGCGAACGAGCGCGCTCCCAACCATTCCGCGATGGCCGGCAACAAAGATCTTGTCAGATTTCTTCAACGGCACGGTAGTCTCTAGTCAGAAATTGGCCGGCAGGCAAGATGCCCGCGCGGTGTTTCGTGTAGCTGAGGATAGCGCCGTCGGAAGTCGCGACAGCAGTTTCCGGAAATCTAATTTCGAGCCGAAGAATCGACGAATAGAGTCCGTGATGACGCGATGCATTTTCGTCGTTGGATTTGAGCACGCGCCGCATGGGGTAATCGCCTCGCTCAGTAGAGGCGATTTAGGGAGTCATCAAAAGACGACGACAGAGCGCCGTGGTTACAAACTGGCGGAAATTCACACGATGAACCGGCCGGAGACAATCGTTGCGTTGCGTGCAAAGCCTGGTTCGTGTTTTAATAATGCTCCATGGCATTCGTTCGCTATGCTGCTGTGACAACGGTAACCAGGAGATGAGAAAGTTGATTTCACTGCTCGTGTTCCCGATGACCGTTACTTCAACCAAAGTCACATTCGCGCAGCAACCAGAAACAAAATGTGAGTATTGCTGGGTAGATTCGGCTACCGGCAAACCGGTTCCCACTATACCGTTGGGGACACCGAGCTACTGGCAGAGCGTGGACGGTAGCGTTAATCGAATTGGTTGGACCCATATCCCGAGCACAGGCCAGGATGTCTATAGGCGAGCAGACGGTTGTTGGGTAGATTCGGTTACGGGCAAAGAAATTCTGACTATTCCGTTAGGCACGCCGCTTCGCCTGCAAGGCGTGGTGGGGGAAGCGAATCGATCCGGGCGCGCATACATTCCGAGCACAGGCCAGCGGGTCGTACGCATTTCGTGCTCGCGAATCAAGAACTAGACAGACACAAAATCAAAGAATTGAGTTCCGATGAAGCAGGGCCGACTCTGGCAAGAGAATCTTCGCGGTTCGTCAGCTTTGTAGTGCGAAATCTTCGATTCACATCAAGACGAAACGTAAGCTTGCCGCGGGTTGATCAGATTCGCGGGGAACAGTAAGCTAGTAGTTCTGATGATATCGCAAGCGACAGATACATTTCAGTTCGACGCGATTGACGATGTTCTAAGCGATGTCGCGAAAGGGCGCATGGTAATTGTAACCGACGATGCCGATCGCGAGAACGAAGGCGATCTGGTGATGGCGGCGGAAAAAGTGACGCCTGAAGCGGTCAATTTCATGGCAACACACGGCCGGGGCTTAATCTGCGTCCCCATTTCCAACGAACGGGCGGATCAACTCGGCTTGCGGCGCATGGTGGCGCAAAACCGCGAAAAACATAACACCGACTTCACCGTTTCAGTGGACGCGGCACGAGGGGTGACGACCGGCATAAGTGCCTATGATCGCGCAACGACCATACTGGCAATCGCCAATCCGAAATCGGCGCCGGAAGATTTGAACCAACCAGGTCACATATTTCCGTTACGTGCAAAAGACGGCGGCGTGCTCCGGCGCGCGGGTCATACCGAAGCGGCGGTAGATCTGGCAAGAATGGCAGGCCTGCAACCAGCGGGCGTGTTATGCGAGATTTTGCACGACGACGGCACGATGGCGCGTCTCCCGGAGCTCATGGAGTTCCGCAACAAACACGGGCTGCGCATTTGCACGATCCAGAGTTTGATCGCCTATCGGCGTAAAAGCGAGAAGCTGATAGAGCTGGAGCAAATCGTAAAAATGCCGACCGACTACGGCGATTTCGATTTGCATCTATATCTCTCTAAGCTCGATGGGCAGCACCATCTCGCGCTCGTGAAAGGCCGGATCGATAAGAAAAAGCCCACCCTGGTGCGCGTGCACAGCCAATGTCTCACAGGCGACGTTTTCGCGTCACGCCGCTGCGATTGCGGAAATCAGTTGCACGCGGCGCTCCGCCAAATCGAGGAGGAAGGCCAGGGCGTTCTGGTTTACATGCGACAAGAGGGCCGCGGTATCGGTTTGGCGGCGAAAATCCACGCTTACAAATTGCAGGAGGAAGGACTCGACACTGTAGAGGCAAACGCGAAACTCGGATACGCAACTGACCTGCGCGATTACGGGCTCGGCGCGCAGATTCTTTTCGATCTAGGCGTGCGGAAATTCCGGTTTCTCACAAATAACCCAAAAAAAGTTGTTGGCTTGGAGGGTTACGGTTTGGAAATGGTCGAGCAAGTCCCGATCCGGGCCAAAGCCAATCCGCACAATCAAAAATATCTCGAGACAAAAAAGACGAAGCTCGGGCACTTGTTGTGATTGCCGATTGCCGATTGCCGATTGCCGATTGTGGTTAGATCCGCAATCACGTCTGAATACCGATGCGAAAATCGCCACCGTCTCGTCCGCCAATCGCCAATGCGAAACGTACGTTTCACATCGTTGCGAGCAGGTTTAATACGCAATACGTGGACGGACTCGTTGATCACGTGACGACCGAACTGCGTGCGCTGGCACCGGACGGTAGGATTTTGGTCCACCGCGTTCCTGGTTCGTTCGAGATTCCAGTGATCGCACGCGAACTTGCCATCCAGGATCAAGCCGACGCGATCATCGCGTGCGGGGTTATTCTGCAGGGAGAAACCGATCACGCGCAAAACCTGAGTCGCTCGGTTACTGATGCCCTGCAATGCATCGCTATAGAAAACGGCGTTCCAGTGATCAATGTAGTCCTCAGTTTTGATGATGAAAACCAGGCGCGGGCACGTTGTCTCGAAAATAAAATCAACCGTGGAACCGAAGCTGCGCGCGCCGCGGTCGAAATCGCGAACGTTTTGTCTCAGATTCGTAGCGAACAAGGAGCGGCGGTTTCCAAATCGCCGAGGCACAATGGGTAAACGTCGCCGAGCGCGAGAAGCTGCAGTCCAATATCATTTCTGGCGTGATCTTCAACGCGGAGAAGGGCCGGACAAGATTGATGAGTTTTGGGAGTTTTGTCCTGCAACACCGCGGGTGCGCGAGTTCGCACAACCGCTGATCGACGGAATGGTCGCGCATTTACCAGAGATTGACGAGCGGATCCGCCGCTACTGCGAGAATTACGAATTTCGCAGAATCTCAGCCGTGGATCGCAACGTTCTGCGGCTGGCCATTTACGAAATGCTGTATCGCGACGACATCCCGCCGGTAGTCTCCATCAACGAGGCGATTGAGCTGGCGAAGGCGTACGGCGGCGCAGATTCCGGCCGTTTTGTGAACGGTATTCTCGACCGTATCCGAAAAGATTTGGACAGGCCAGCGCGAGAGCCGGTACGCAAGGCAGCGGAGTAATGGAGTGATGAAGTACTGATTTAAATTAGTCTTCCATTCCCTCACTACCCCACTACTCCGACACTCCATGAGATTTCTCGAAACTCTCGCCAAGCAATTCGCCGGAAAACCGATTGACTGGGACGAGCTTGAAGAAACGCTTATCCGCGCGGATCTCGGTGTACCGATGACAATGCGCATCATCAAAACGCTTCAAGAGCGTGAGGCGTGGGCTTTGCTGGGAATCGGCGACGTAATCAAGGCAGTGCGCGAAGAAATCGCGCGCATTTTGCCACGCGATCCGGCACCAATACGACGAGCAACCGGCAAACCGACGGTAATTTTAATTGTCGGCGTGAACGGAACCGGCAAAACAACATCGACAGCGAAACTCGCCCGTAATCTCATGCACGCAGACCACTCCGTCATGCTAGCGGCCGCAGACACATTTCGCGCAGCGGCTGTCGAGCAGCTCGACATCTGGGCAAAAAGACTTGGTGCTGAAATCGTTCGCGGCCAGCACGGCGCAGATCCCGCAGCGCTCTGTTACGAAGCGTATCAGGCAGCAGCCAGGCAGAAGATTGATTTTTTGCTTTGCGATACTGCTGGCCGGCAACACACCAAAGCAAATCTCATGGCCGAGTTACAAAAGATAAAACGCACCCTGTGCAAACTGGATGCGGACGCGCCTCAAGAGACATTGCTCGTGGTCGACGCGAGCACAGGCAGTAACGCACTCAGTCAGGCACGCGAGTTCCACAACGCGCTTGGACTCAGTGGCCTGATTGTCACCAAACTCGATGGCAGCGGCAAAGGCGGCATTGTGGTGGCGATTCAGGATGAACTTAAAATTCCCACGCGCTTCGTCGGTACCGGCGAAAAGCTGGATGACTTTGCGCCGTTTGATCGAAAGATGTATCTCGGAAATTTGTTGTGATCTCAGATGTCTTCATCATCCTGAGCGAAGTCGAAGTATCCCGGTGAATTCGAGTAAAGTTTTGCAATCGGATGGAAAGCCTTGCCGCGCCTTGAAACCGTTCAGCACCGCGTTGCGGCCTCGACTTCGCTCAGGATAACGAAATAGAGTGGCTTCGTGTTTAAACGACTTCTCTCACCGACTGAGCAAAGTCGCGCCGCAAAAACCGTGGAGATTTACGGTTGGATTATCTTCCTCGAAGGGTGTTTGCTTCTACTCTTTCCTGACTTCATGGCGAGGCTCATGCACTTTGGCCCGCTGACTGCGCAAGCTTCTGGATTCTTGCGTTTGATCGGTATGCTCGTGTCAGGGTTCGGCATGCTCTATCTCCTGAGTGGACGTCTCAATGCGGAGGGCTTTGTATTTGCGACATTGATCGATCGACCATTCGTCGCACCGACCATGGCCGCGCTTTGGTATTTTGGAGCTTTGCCCGCTCCGCTCGCGCTGTTGTTTGCCACCGAAGATTCCGCAAGCTGGGTTTGGACGTTACTGACGTGGCGTGCTGAGCGGAGATAAAATTTTGGTCTCATGGGTTCAGCGCGCATGCGGCGTTGTCATCTTGAGCGCAACGAAGTGAAGTCGAAAGATCCCGTCGCCTGACGCTGAAGTAACATCGCGGGATGGAAAAGCCTGGCCTCGCCCCGAAAGCGTTCGGGGCTACGTTGCAGCCTCGACTTCGCTCGGAATGACGGAATAGTTCAGCGCCGTGGCTCAAATCACTAAAGAAGTAATCCCGTCGGAGGAAACTGTGTCTCCCGAGCCAGCTACCGGTCTGCGTGGTTTCATAGCGAAATTTACCGTGCTGAAAGGAGCGCAACGCGAGTTGTGGCTCACATTCCTGATCAAATTTCTCATTTACACGGCGTATTCGGTTACGAACAAAACAATGGTGCTGTGGCTGTCGAAGGATCTAGGGTTCAGCGATCAAGCAGCAGGGGCACTCGTCGGCTGGGTATGGGCGCCGGCAATGACGATCTTCACTTTGCTTGCCGGATCGATTACGGACGCGATCGGATTGCGCCGCACGTTCTTCCTTGGCGTAGCCATTTGCACAGTTGCTCGCAGCGTCATGGTGGTTACGACGGCGCCCTGGCTGGCACTAGCTTGTGGGGTTCTTCCGCTGGCGATCGGTGAAGCACTCGGTACGCCCGTGCTCCTGGCGGCGACGCGGCGCTACTCCACTGTCGCACAGCGGTCGATCTCCTTCTCGATCATTTACATGATAATGAACGTTGGCTACATCGCCGCGGGCTGGATTTTCGACTACGTGCGTCAACTTAATCTCCACGTCAGTTTCTTCGGATTTCAACCAAGCAGCTATCAGCAGTTGTTCGTCGTCAGTCTTGCTTTCGAGATCGTGCTATTTCCAGTCATTTATTTTCTGCGACGTGGCGCAGAAGCAATGAACGGCGGTGCAGTTGCTGATCAGGCGTCGCGCACTCGAGCCGCTGCCGAGACTTTCTTGAGCGGCATCTGGGAAACAGTGCGGCGAAGCGCAATAGAGGCTGCGCATCTTTTTCGACGATTGATTGGTCAATCCGGATTTTACCGGTTGCTGCTGTTCTTTGTCTTCATCGGATTTCTGAAGGCGATCTTTTTGCAGATGGATTACGTTTTTCCGAAATTCGGTATTCGCGAACTCGGCCCGAATGCTCCCGTCGGGAAGCTTTCAGCGATCAACGCCATTGTGATCATCTTCCTGGTACCAATCGTGGGAGCGCTGACGCAAAAGTTTGCGGCTTATCGAATGGTAGTGATCGGCGGAATTATTTGCACTGCGGGAGTATTCATAATGGCGTTGCCAACAGAATGGTTCGTGTCGGCTGCCAATGGTGCGTTCGGTCAATGGCTTGGGCATGCCTATCTCGGAGTGCAGGGCGGTATTCACCCTTACTACGTGATGTCTGCGCTGTATCTGATCGTTTTTTCGGTCGGCGAAGCCTTTTATTCACCACGCGTGTACGAGTATGCGGCTGCGATCGCTCCGCCCGGACAGGAAGCTTCGTACGGTTCTTTGGCGTACCTTCCTTTCCTCGTTGGCAAACTCCTTGTCGGAACAGGCGGGTGGTTGCTTGCCGCGTTTTGTCCCGAGCAGGGACCACGGCACGTGGGCACAATGTGGTTGATTTTTGCTTTGGCGGCTTCGGTCGCACCGATAGGCCTGATTCTGTTTCGCAGATACATTCGCGTTCCCGAAGTCGGCCGGCATGAATGAACAGGTTCCAACCATTTCCTGTCTAATTTGCGAATTTAGATAGGAAACAAAATCCCCCCGCATTCCTTAAGGAAGCGCGAGACGAGAAACAGAATGAAAGCGACGCGATTAACGTACAAGCACAAACACTCATACAAAACTTTGTGGTTGGGATTGGCGGGTACGGGCGTTGTGATTGTCGGAACGATCTTGTTCGGGTATGCTCAAGGACAAAAGCACGAAGCCGAGAAAATGAATCCAACCAAAGCCGTTCCAACCGACGCTGAATTGCGGGAAAAGCTAACCAAGGACCAGTACAAAGTGACGCGGCAATGCGGTACGGAAACGCCGTTCCACAATGCCTACTGGGACAATCATAAGGCTGGAATTTACGTCGACATTATCACCGGGGAACCGCTCTTTAGTTCACTCGACAAGTTCGACAGCGGCACCGGTTGGCCCAGCTTTACCAAACCAATCAAATCAGAGAACGTCACGGAAAAGCGCGACACTTCTTACGGAATGGAGCGCACCGAGGTTCGTGGAAAATCGAGTGATTCGCATCTCGGCCACCTGTTTGATGATGGCCCGGCGCCGACGGGTCAACGATTCTGCATAAACTCGGCGGCGTTGCGCTTTGTTCCTGTAGAAAAATTGAAGGAAGAAGGTTACGGCGAATATCTGGCATTGTTTCAGCCAAAGCAGCAGACGCAGCCACAGCAGCAAACGGCTGGCGAAGAACAGCACGCGAAAAGTAAGTAACTGCAGGCATTTCTCCCCGGAAACGACACAAGCCTCAGGCCGCTCGGCGCGGTCTATGCCGGTGTCTTTTGAAAACAGCAACGCGCAAAGTAAGTTACCGCCGTCATGACTCGAGACGATTTTGACTATGCGCTTGAAAACACGCGTGTGATTGTTGCGCCGGAGCGTCAGATCGCAACGTTCGGCAGCACCAGTTTCAATTTTTATCTGATCTCGGAGTTGATGGACTGCGTTAACCAGGTGAGGATTCGCAACGGCAAAATACAAGCCGACCGCCCACAGATTCTGACACCGGAGCATTATTGCAGTCTGCTATTGGAGGGTTTTGGAGAAAAGGCGGAACGATACGTCGATCAATTGCGCGAGCACGCACGAAACATGGCGGTGCTCCGTTACGGTTTTCAATTTCGCAAAACCGATCTAAACGAAGAAACGCTCAGCGAGTCAATCGACGCAGTGATCAATCGCACCAGGCGACACGTCGAGAACAACAACGAACCGCTCAGTGCAATCATCCACGGCGTGGACGACGCGTGGGAAGTCTGCCTGCTTAAGTTCACGATCGACTTGGTGGAGCGTTCGTCTGGCGGCAATCTTGGCGATTTCAGAAAACGCGGTTTGATATAAGACGCCGCCAAAAACATCACGGACCTTGGTTCATTTAGCGCAACGATTCCTACCCAACTCAGTTCGATGCAGCGGATGAGGCCGGCGCGCACGGAATGACGCGCCCTACTACAAAATTAGATGCCTGGGTAGGGCGCGCAGTCCTCTGCGCGCCGTTCGTGTCATGCTGAGCGAAGTCGACGCATCTCGGTGCTTCAGGCACATGCGCTAGGGAAGACATGAACTGAGATTCTTCGACTCAGCTTCGCTGCGCTCAGAATGACAGCAGGAAAAGGAAATCTGCATCACATATGCGCGCGAATGAATGCGCCCGCATTGGCAAGAGCGCGACGCCCATCTTCGAGATGAGCGTTCCACAAAGGCCATGCATGGATCATGTGCGGCCAGATCTCCAAAGTGGCTGCGACCTCCGCTGCACCCGCGCGCGCTGCAAGTCGAATGGCGTCGTCAAGCAACGTCTCGTCGGAGCCAACCTGGATTAATATCGGCGGAAAGTTCTCGAAATTGCCATAGAGCGGAGAGACGCGTGGATCTTTTCTGTCAATGACACCGGGCACGTAGGCATCAGCTAGTTCATTTAAATATTCTTTGTGAATAAGCGGATCGATCGCGGCTTTGCTCGCAAACGTCGAACCGGACATTGTCAGGTCTATCCAAGGCGAGATGAGCCATGCGCATGCGGGCAACTCCTCGTGCGCGTCACGGAGTCGGCCGATTAATCCAAGAGTCAGCCCCGCCCCGGCGCTGTCGCCGCCGATGGCAATCTGCGCAGCAGGGATGCCTTGATTCCGCAAAAATGCCCACGCAGTCAGCGCGTCTTCATATGCTGCGGGGAACGGGTGCTCGGGCGCGAGCCGATATGCCACGGCGAGTGTGCGCATTCTCGCCGCCCGTCCCGCTTCGGTAACTAAACGACGGTGGCTCTTGAGTGAACCGGAACAGTAGCCGCCGCCGTGCAAAAACATCAGCACGCGAGAAGCGTCGCTCCCAGGAACAATGGAGTATTCGCCGGGCACGCCATTCACATCAAGCGCGGTGAATTCCACGTCGTCTGCAACGGGCCAAACAGCACCAACCTCCTCAATGCGCTTTCGCCTTTCAGGCCAACCAACCGGACGCGGCCTTGAGCTTAGTAGCGCGCGGATAGAATCGATTTCGCTTTGGGCCATTGTCTTTCCTCTGTGAAGCCGCCGAAGCCATCGTTGAGTAGCGCTGAACTTTCGGCTTTTGTCAGTGCGCAGACCTTGTCATCCTGCGGATTCGAACGGCAAGTGAAATCTATCTCCAATGGCAGCGAAGACGAGTGACGATAACTAGTTTGGTAATCGCAGGGCCGCGTGCTTTCGCTGATGTCCTTTACAAAGAATGGCTGTTTCGCGTGAACGAGTGCGGCGCAAACATCTCCTATTGATGAAAGCAAAAACTATGCTCCATCGCATCGATTCTTGCGGCCGCTGTCTCGTTCACTACGCCATGCACCGCTGCTTCCGAGCGGGACGATCACTTGATTCCTGCGGACCCACTCTTTGAAAAATACCGAGAATTTCTCGCGTCCAAACTGGGTCACACTCCGTTTGATTGCGGCAGAGTATTGATCAAGCCCGCCTTTGAAGGGGAATCATCGATATCGGTTTATTGTGTCTCTGCAAAACATGTCGGACAGAAATGTCGAGTCACATACACGGAGGCGAGGGATAACTTATGGCAGCGCACAAATGCGCTGCAGAACCTCGAGAGAGCAAGTCGCGTAAAGATAAAGCGAATTGACGCAGATATTTCGGCCACGACCGCACTATCAGTCAGGAGGGCATTCTCCCGAATACTGAAAATGATGCGGCCTCATACAACCCGAGAAGGTGAAATGCGGAGCCTGACCACGGACGCAACGTACACCGAGTTTTCGTTAGAGGCACTGAGTGAACCGCAATCGTCGGGCGACTTAGACATCTCACTCGTCAGGCAAGGCAAACATGTAAGAAACCTCCTGATTTTGTCTCGGCTATTGGTCGATTACTGCAGGGCAAATGAACGAGATAGAGCGACGATCGATCGCGCTATTGAAAAGAAAGCGGTACAACTGGCCGGAGCTCTATAATTCGGAAGCGAACTGCTTGACGGCTTTCAACATCTTTGTTGCGTCGTGACTAGATGCTGGAGGCGCAGAGCTCAGCTGGCTTTTTGCCTCGGTCCTGCAGAACGTCGGGAACAACCTGGTCAAAGGCGGAATGCATCGGGTTTCGCTGGCACTGGCTGAAGATTTGCGAGCACATAACGGCGAAATCCGTACTAACGCACTTGTGGACAAAATTCTCGGTGACGCGAACCGCGCTACTGGTGTCCGCCTAACAAATGGCGAGGAAATTTCTGCGGATGAGCTAATCGTCTCAAACATCGACCCGGGTCACCTGATAATCGATTTACTCGGACCCGAGATGGTTGGGGCTGACATTGTGAACGCGATGAAGCGCTACGAGTGGGGCGATTCGGTATTTGTTATGTTCGTGGCGCTGGAGGCCCCTGTTAATTACAAGACAGGAAGTGCGGCACGCCAATCAGCGCATGTCCACCTTACCGAACCCTCTCTCGACTTCTTTGCTCGGGTTTACCTCCAGTGCCGTGGTGGCCTGTTGCCGGCTGCACCGATGATCGTAAGCTGGAATGATTCTGCGATAGATCCAAGTCGCGCACCAACCGGCAAAGCACTGATGAAATTCGTTGTGCTAAGCGTGCCGTACGTGATCACTGGCGATGCGACCGGTAAAATTCCGGCACGGACTTGGGATGAAGCGCGCGAACCCTACGCCGATTACCTCATCGACCTCATAACTGATAATTAGATTCCCGACTTGAAGGCAAAAATCCTGAAGCGAGTCGCTCATTCGCCTGTTGATATCTCACGAAACATCATTAGCGCGGTTCGCGGCACGCTCGGTCAGGGTGCGTTTCTACCGTACCAAAGCGGTTCGTTGCGCCCGATCGCAGAGCTTGGTCAATACAAAACTCCAGTGCCTAACGTGTATCTCTGTAGTTCCGGAAGTCATCCAGGGCCAGGTGTATCCATGGCACCGGGAAGAAATGCGGCACAAGTAATTTTCGGTGACTTGGGATTGGATTTCACAGGTGTAGCTTCAATGCGGGCCTGAGGAACAACGGCGCGCACGCAGTGCCGCGCCCTACCAGACATTCAATGGCAGTCGTAAAACTTTGCGCTTTGTGCATTCTGCGAAGCTTGGCATGATGCGCGCTCGGAGTTCGGATGAAAAACTATCTCCAGCTCAATCTCAGTGTGCTCTACTGGATCTTAGTTGCGCCGTTCACCGGTCAATTTTTCAAGATCGCGCCGATTTTCCGACAAATGGTTTTCATAGGTGTACGGGCCGCGCCGATGGTCGCGTTGACAGCTTTCAGCGTGGGGGTGACGCTCGCGATGCAGGCTGCGCATTCTCTCGAAAGTCTCGGCGCGCAAATGTACATTCCCGATTTGGTCATGCTCACGCTGCTGCGCGAAATGGGACCGGTTTTGATCGCGGTGATTGTCATCGGGCGCAGCGGTTCTGCTGTTGCCGCCGAACTGGGTACGATGAAAGTGTCCGAAGAAATCGAGGCGCTTCAGGTCATGGCGATCGACCCCGTGCAATTTCTGGTGGTACCTCGCTTCATTGCGATGATGATTATGCTGCCGGCCCTCACCATTTTTGGAAATTACATCGGCATCCTGGGCGGCTGGGCGGTCTGCGTGTTCGCGCTCGATTTCAACACCGCTGGATATGTCCTGGAAGCGCTGCAAAGCGCGGAACCTTGGGATTTGTATTCGGGAATGATCAAAAGCGTCGTCTTTGCCTGGATCGTCATCACGATCGCCTGCAACGCTGGGCTAACAGTCGAAGGTGGCGCGGAGGGCGTCGGACAGGCTACCACGACATCGGTAGTGCAAGCTTTGCTCGCGATGTTAGTCATGAATGCGGTGCTTACGGGTGTTTTCTTTTTTGCGGGATGATATGAATGACGAAGCCCGAATGACGAATGACGAAACAATGACGAAGTCCGAACATCGACCGGTCTGCTTCGAAGATTCATCCCGGAATGAACAGGCAGAATCTGTTATTCGCGAGCAACCAGAGAAAGAGCGGGTCTATGATCTCGAAGAGCGCACAGCCAGATTCGGTGAAGCCATTATCGATTTCGTAAAGCAAGTTCCGCAAAATGCGGTAACCAGTCGCATTATCAGTCAGCTCGTTGGGGCTGCCACAAGTGTCGGCGCTAATTACGTTGAAGCCGATGACGCGGTTTCAAAGAAGGAATTTCTAAAGAGCATTGGAACCTGCCGGAAAGAAGCCCGTGAAACCAAGCATTTCCTTCGGATGATCGTTCGAGCGGTGCCGGAATTGTCAGGACCGGCTCGAACGCTTTGGCTCGAAGCGAAAGAATTGAACCTAATTTTCTCGAAAATATGGAGGAGCAAGTAACACGATC
>JBLMXH010000172.1:0-2846 GCA_050257685.1 Nitrospirota bacterium | reverse complement strand
TTATCGCCTTTGAGAAAATAAACTCTCACGTCCTGGTTCGGATGACCCGCTCTTGTCATGAGCGCGAACCGTTTCGAATCCGGCGCCCAAAGGACCCGGTAACTCACCGAGCCCATATCTGCGTCGTCGATATGTTGAATGACCTTCTGCGTTTTCTTGTCAATCAGATCAATCGATTGCTCGTCTTCACCGCGACCGATCAGGAAAGCAAATTTGCCGTCAGGCGACGGGTAACCAACTTCCTTCGTTGTGTCATCAGCCTCCGTATCGCTGACCGATGAAGCCGGTGAAGCTATCGGTTCCTCCGCGCCGACCCTAAATACGGCCATCACAAAAATCGCGCCCAGAATACAAACGGCGAACCAACCGGTGAGTCTCACGTTTCGTGTTTTTAGCAACCCTGCGATCCTGCAGCAAACACCAAATCGCGAAGCCTCGAGATCTGGGTCAATCCAGTTCTTGTTTTACCGGGGTGGCAAATTGATCCGCCCAAGGTTGGAACAGACGTCGCTGTCTTGGATGAACAAACGATTGCCGAGTTTCTTAAAACACGGCCAGAAAAGCTGAAGACCTTCGAGATTAGGGAGATTTGCTCGCATTTCGATCGAAGCCCGCGCAAATTAAGAAGCGCCAATTCGTCATTGGGAAGTACGAAAAAACATCAGGGCGATTTGCTGGGGATGGCTGGCGCTTTGATGTCTACATCGATTTTTTTGGTTCCGCCGCCGCTGTTACCGCCGCCGAAAAATTGGCCGCCGAACATGAAAATCGCTGCGACCACGATGATCACAAAGATTACGAATATCGCCACCACCGCGGCGCTGCTGCCTCCACCATTGTTATCTGCCATACAGTAGATTCTCCTTTATGGAGTTGTGATTCGGTTCTCGTGCGCGATGTGGGCGTGTCCTCAGGCGTGATACGCGATGCAGGATTCGGGATGAGGGGCCTCGCGATACGTCATGCGGCCTCCGAGAGGCCGAAATGAGCGGATTTGATGTTCTGCTTCTGCGTTATTCATTGGTTCCTAGTAAATCATGACTGGAAGAATACGCGGCGTGTTGGCACCGGTGGTTACGCCGTTCAAGGCCGATCTCACGCCCGATAGCGAACGGTTCACTGCGCATTGCAGATGGTTGTTGTCGCAGGACTGCGGGCTTGCTGTGTTCGGTACCAATAGCGAGGCGAACTCGCTGTCGTTGGAAGAGCGTTTGGATCTGCTCAACCACCTGGTCGCGGCCGGAATCGATCCGGCGCGCATGATGCCGGGGACCGGTTGCTGTTCGGTCATGGAAACGGTCTGGCTCACCAGGCAGGCGGTCGGGCGCGGGTGTGCGGGCGTGCTGATGTTGCCGCCGTTCTACTACAAGGATGTCAGCGAGGAAGGGCTTTACTGTTACTTCAGCGAGGTGGTGCAGCGCGTCGGTGATGCACGACTGAAGATTTATCTCTACAACATTCCGCCGGTGGCGATCGTGAGGATTACGCCCAAACTGGTCGAGCGCCTCCTTGCGGCGTATCCCAGTGTAATCGCCGGTATGAAAGACAGCTCGGGAGACTGGAATACCACGAAGACCTTTCTCAACGCGTTCTCCGCAACCGCCGGTGCGACTCACAGCTTCGACGTCTTTGTCGGCAGCGAATCGTTTCTGCTCGCCAATATGCGGGATGGTGGCGCCGGCTGCATTTCGGCGACCGCCAACGTTAACCCGGCAGCAATAGATGCGCTCTATCAAAAGGCGCTCGCCGCTGGGAGCGCCTCTACATCAGACATCGAACATCAACCGAGGAAAGGGATTTCCGAGATAGAAGGTAAAGGCGCGAAGGGTAGCGCCAAGCGAGGGAGGGTAACGAGCGAGTTTCAAACATCAAACTTGGAACGCCAACAGGCGGACCTGGATATCGTGCGTGATGTGTTCGCGCAAAAGTCCTGGCCGTCGATGATCGCGGCGTTGAAACAGGCGATTGCGATCTACCGGAACGATCCGGAGTGGGCCAGGGTGCGGCCACCATTGGTCGATTTCACACCGGAGCAGGCAGAGTTGCTCGCCGACGAACTGAAGGCCGTTGGGTTCCGATGGCGGAGTTGAAGTTGAGGACTGAGAGTTGATTGTGCGATCGTCAGGAGGGTAATCCCTTTTTTGCGATCGCTTCCATCTGTTCGCAAAAGAAGCTTAGTTCCCCCAGCGTGGTGTAAACGTTGGGCGTGATGCGAATGCCCTGGAATTCCTGGTGCACGATCGGGACGGCGAAGATGTGGTGTTTGTCGAACAAATATTTGGTTACCGCCTCGGGATTGGTGCCTTCGATGTGAACATTCGCTATCGCGCAGGACTGCTCCGGATCGAACGAAGTGTTGAACCGGATTTTCGGTACCCCCTTGAGCCGATTCATCCAGTAACGAGAGAGGTAACGTAACCGCGCTTCCTTGCGTTTGCCGCCAATGCCGTTGTGAAACAGGAGTGCTTCGCCGATGGCGAGCTTCGGCGCGGCGGAGTGCGTGCCGATCTCTTCGAATTTGCGGACGTCTGATGCCTGTTTGGCTTCAGCGGCCATCAGCGGCCAGAGCTTCTCAATTTTATCACGCTTCACGTAAAGCATGCCGGTACCTTTCGGCGCGTAGAGCCATTTATGCAGGCTGGTGCCGAAATAATCGCAACCGAGATCGCTCTGTTTGAAATAGAATTGGGCGAAAGAATGCGCGCCATCGACGATGGTCTCAATCCCGCGCGAGCGCGCCATGTCGCACACTGCTTTCACCGGAGTGATCTGGCCGGTGATGTTGATCATGTGTGAAATGAGGACAAGCCGGGTGCGGCCGGTGATTCCTTTTTCAAACGCGGCGG
>JBLMXH010000171.1:0-22571 GCA_050257685.1 Nitrospirota bacterium | reverse complement strand
GCCGCGGTGTTTGTTAAGCCGGAGATGCGCCACCGTGGCATCGCTTCAGCCATGCTCCAGGAAGCGGCAGCCATCGCCAGAAGGGCTGACGTGAAAGGCTTGTATATCGATTGCCTCGGCGTAACCGCACCGGTTTACGAAAAGAACGGCTGGAAGGTTTACGAGCGGGAAGTTGGAGACAAAGACTCGGTCGTGATGCTTCGTCCGATAAGATGATGCTGAGGATGACGGCAGAGTCGAACGATTGACATCCATGTAACCAAGTTTAGGTCGCGATCCAGTGCCCGATTACGAAAACCTCTGACTCGCAGTATAGTCTTTCATACGATATAAGTTTTTTCCGATGGATCATTCGCAAGATTGGGGAATTTCTAGGCCTAACGACTCTTACGGTGTCAGGCGCGGTGCTGGCGTAGGCCGAATCCGCGGGACCGGTGTAGATCTGGGTGCCGATGTTGGAGTTGGTGTAGGCGTCGCGGTCGCAGTCGGCGTAGGTATGACATTCGCGTAGATTCGGTAAACCTGATCCGGTGCTGAAGGGTCTAAACCGCACGTGGCTGCCCTGCGGCCCCAACTCGTGCAAGCGCCGAAGAAACCACTGGGGTTCCGCCAGGCAGCAGCGTCAAGATCGGTGACGGTTCGATCAGTCCAACCCCACTCGCCGCAACAGCCCGCTGTCATGTTGGCTTGGATCTCAATCCAATATCTGCCGGGATATAGGATCGGCTGGCAGGGAGGGTTGTCGCATACATGTACCCTGAACGTGCTACCGTTCTGCTCCCACCAGGCGAAAGTGGCGTAGACCTGGTTGCCGGGAAAGCCATCGTTGTCAGAATAAAAGTAGACAGTGAAAGTGTTGGCAGGTCCCGGCCCATTGAAGTACGCGCCGTCAACATCAATCCAACGCACCATCCAGGCGTAATTTTGCACAACAAAATCGTCCGCTAGATCGGAATTCATGGCAGCAGCGTCAGTAAAGGTGCTTGACAGTGTCACAGCGGTTCCGGCGTTGTTGTACTGATCCCAGACTACTACCGCCGTCGATGCTGCAACTGGCGTAGGCTGCGCCTCAGCGGATCCACTTGTCGCGTGTCCCACTGCGAATGAGATTTTCGCGGGATCGATGGCGGAATCAATAGCGTTTTGCTGTCCGAGCGCGAGCGGGATCACAAAGGCACACAGCAGCAGAAACAGGTAAAACGCGCCTCGAACAAGATACGCCTTAATCGATGACGCATTTTGTTTTTTCATAAGTCGGCCTTCTCGCGTGGCGTTACTGATTCTGATCAACCGCGCTCGAGATGTCGAGAAATTTGCTACGACATATAGTTTTTTTCGCGAACGCTTGGGGCAGGGGATTGCACGGAATCGCGCTTGACCTACTACACTGTTTTCCGTGAAACTACTTCTGCGAACACAAAAATAGATTCGAAGTTGAAGTCTAATTCTCGTTAGACCTCGTGCAGGCTCACACATTTCAGGACAACTTATGTTTGACCACGTCAAATTCGGAGTCAGCGACTATGCAGCGAGCAAAGCGTTTTTCCTCAAGGCACTCGAACCGCTCGGCGTAGCTGTTGTCCAGGAGGGGTCGCCGACGTACGGGGTCGAGCTTAGCCTGAAGGATGAGGCTTCATTGTGCCTGTACCAAACCGAGGAGAAGCCAGCGCATCTTCACTTGGCGTTCAAGGCCGAGAATCGCCAGCAAGTCGACGCCTTCTATCGCGCGGCTATGGCGGCGGGTGGCAAAGACAATGGTGCACCTGGTCTGTGCCCGCAGTACCACGCGACATACTATGCAGCTTTCGTCATTGGTCCCGACGGGCATAACATCGAAGCGGTTTGCCACGAACCCGAGGTGTAAGCCTTCCACCAACAGATGGGCTGTCGCGGTTATCACACATAAGTATGTTCCGGTTCTCGTGCTCGGCGGAATTGGTGGCCTGATTATCGGTGGGCTGATTCACGGTTGGAGAGCAAACATGTAACCAGAGGTGCCGCCGCCGAGTTCGGTTACATTTTGCCTGACATGCAGTTTTTCACGGAATTGTTCTGCCGTGGAATCGCGTTGACCACCTGCAGTATTTTGCGGCAACCTGCGGTTAAGTCTGATAGGACACATCGGTTTTTTGCGGAAGTTTTAAAAGAGATCACCGCTAAAAAAGCACTCGACTTTTCGTCGCTCACCGAAAAAGATCTCCAGTTTCCAAAATGAAAAATAACGATCCTCACACAGGAAATTCGACGGAGAAGCCATCGGCGCGAGCCAGGCTCGTTTTTCGCGCCTTTGGCATAATCGCGGCAGTCACTTTGGCCGGTGTCGCTTTGGCGGCTGGGATCGGGCTTGGCAATACACCTGCCTCTGCCCAATCCCAGGCAGGAAGCGGCAAGAATCCAATAGCTGACAAGTACAACACGCTGGTGATGCGCGTCTACTTCCGGGACCGCGCCGAGCGCGACCGGCTGGCACAGGAACTCAACGCCGAAGAAGTGCCCACAACAAAAGGCTATCTCACCGTGATACGCGATCGCGACCTCTACCATGCCCTGACGGCACGCGGCCTCCGTGTGGAGATAGACGAGAACAACAGTCGCAAGCTCAGCGACCCTCAAATCATGCGAGAAACTTTCTACGGCGGCTACAAGTCGGTGGAAGAAATATACGCGTTCCTCGACCAGAAGGTGGCACAGTTCCCCAACCTTGTTGAGAAGATCGACATCGGCGACTCCTGGTGCAAAGCCAATCCAGGCGCGTGCGTCCTACCCAGTCCCTGGAACGGCTACGACTTGTTTGTGCTACACATCACGAACCGCAACATACCAGGCCCCAAACCCGTCTTGTGGGTGGACGGCGATATACACGCCCGCGAGATCGCTACGCCAGAAGTCGTCATGCGCATGATCGACTACTTGCTCAATAACTACGATACCGATGCCGACGTTCATTGGCTCATCGACTATCACGACATCTGGCTTATGCCCGAAGTCAACCCCGACGGCCATCACATCGTTGAGGCCGGAGGCGGCGGCAACAGCCCGTACTACTACCGCAAGAACGGCAACAACATCGGAGGCGGCGGGTGCTCATGGCCTCCTACAGCATTTGATCACTTCGGTGTAGACAATAACCGCAACTTCCCCTTCAAGTGGGGCTGCTGCGGCGGCTCGAGCGGCTTTGTGTGCGACCAGACTTATCGCGGGACGTCGGCGGGATCGGAGCCGGAGGACATGGCTATCGTCAATATGATTCGTACCCTTGTGCCCGACCAGCGTGGCCCCGGCGACACCGATCCGGCGCCTATTACCGCCACAGGCGTTTACCAGAACATCCACACGAGCGCGCGAGTCAATCTTTTTACGTGGGGCTGGAGTGCGACGCAGATGCCTAACTACCCTGAGACCCGCAACATCGCCGCGCACATGGCCGCGCCGAACGCGGGCGGTAACGGTTACCCATATGGGTCGATCATCGAAGAGTTGTATCCGGTAGATGGAGGTTCGATTGACTGGGCATACGGTGAGCTGGGTATGGCGGCGTTCTCCACCGAGTTAGGCGGCCAGGACTTTCTCCCCTCCTACTCGTGCATAGATAATCCAGGTTGCGGCTCGGCGCAGGGTCTCTGGCCTGAGAACAAGGGGATGCTTCTTTACCTGGCGAAAATAGCTCGCACACCTTATCTGACTTCGCACGGACCAGATACTAACACCGTCGTCACCAATCCGGCATCAGTGCCGCAAGGCATGCCATCACAGCTAACCGCCAGCATTAACTTCGCCTGGTCAAACAATGCATTCAGCCAGAACGTAGGCGCAGCAGAATATTACATTGACACGCCTCCCTGGGCTGGCGGCGCGGCTATCCCAATGAACGGTACGTTCAATTCTCCTACCGTGGCGGTCGATGCAACGATAAACACTGTCAGTCTGTCGGTAGGCCGCCACGTTATTTTCGTGCAAGGACGCGGTGTCAGCGATTTCCAGGGCTTCCAGACCTGGGGGCCGATCACTGCGGCATTCCTGGATGTGACTGGAGGTGCAACGCCAACGCCAACACCAACTCCTACCGCCACACCCAGACCAACGGCATCGCCAAGACCCATCCCATCCCCAAGGGCTCGTCCAACTCCTCTGCCGCGGCCATAGCCGACTGGGCGCGGGGGAGAGGTGTGTCCTCGGAGTTACGCCAAAGCTTGCGTGATACCGCTTTATCCGAGTGTTCGCGGGTGAGGGGACGAATTAGACGGAATAATTCCATCATATCTCGTTAGATGAGACTTCCGCAGCGATAAAGTCTCGACATGTTTGAGGCGGTTGCAGTAAAAGGTTTTTTGGTCACCGGAGTGCAGTGAAATGAAAGAGCCAGCGCATCTCCTTCGAGGCGCGTTATACGTCCTTTTATCCTTGGTCGCGTTCGTGATCCCAGTCGCACTGGGACAACGACAATCAGAGTTGCGACCCCAAGACGACCAAAATCCAACGGGCTTCGTTTGCTATGAGTGTTCTTGGCCTGGAGGTTGGCAACCGGGACCGGACATGCCAAGCACCGCCGTGCGAACGGTCGGCGTTCTCTTCACTGATGGCTTCTACGTGATGGGCGGGCGCAGTGCGGATGGAATCGGCAACGATTTGCCGCATCCGTTTAAGTATGATGTCGCCACAAACACTTGGAGTATCAAGTCGGCGACATATCCCGACAATCAAGTCAGCGACATGGCTTGCGGCGTGCTCACCGACTCCGGAATAAACTACATCTACTGCGTGGGCGGTTCGGCAGGCGGGCAGACAACAGCTACTGATCGAGTATTTCGTTACAACCCGATCACCGATACAATCGAAACCATTGCTTCCCCATGGCCCGGCGATAGTGACGGGATAACTCTGCCCGGTGGCTTCGTGACGTTCAATAATAAGTTATACATCCTGGGGGGATTCAGAATCAATACTGCTATGATCGATACGATTTGGGAGTTCACTCCTGGAAGTAACACCTGGGTGCAGAAGGCCGCGCATCTGCCTGTTCCGCTCGGCTATATACCTACTGCCGCCGTTTTCAATCTCATTTACACAGGCGGAGGCAGCACTTGGGACGGCAGCATGATCCATGATAGCAATCATTCTTTTGTGTATGACCCAGTCGCTGACTCTATCTCCACTATTGCCGACATACCAAGAGCTACTGGCGAGACTCGAGCCATTCCCTTCGCACCGATTGGAGGCACCGATTACCAGGTGTGGGTCATGGGCGGCGGCAGAGACGCTCCCAACCCGTCGAGTAGGATTAATGCCTACGACATTTTTATTATACATGGTTGGTCAGGATTCGGGAGTTTTTTAACCCCGCGGCGCAATTTCGCAGTCGACGGCGCCCAGTGGTGTCACATCTACCTTGCAGGCGGCTACGCGAGCGATGGTGTAACGCCGCTGAGTTCAATGGAAACATTCTGTTTCCCCGCTCCCACTCCAACAGCAACAGCGACGTTCACTCCGACCCCAACACCAACAGCCACCCCTACGGCAACGCTGACACCGACGGCAAGTCCCACACCGACGCCGACCGCAACGCCGACGCCGTGCACAGGCAGATGTACTCCAACACCGCGGCCGCGCCCTACACCAGCGCCTCGCCCGTAGTTCGACCAGCTTCATCTAACTACTCCATGAAGCCAACGCCCCCCGTCGGTCAGCAATCCAAATGTGATTGCCACGACACCCTGCTGTGGCTTATCTATTTCTCGTTAGACTGCCATCCCACAATGCTGTCGTGACGTGCTTTTACTTAACGCCGAGCGCAGCGGCAGGAATCGAAGGCTGAATCCTATGTTCCAAATATTCACACCTCGAGGCCGAATTGGCCTTCTCGTGCTCGCGACCACGATGTTCCGGGCTGTGCTTTGCGCCGCCGACCCCGCTCCCACGTGCGGTGCCGACCTGCTCACAGAGAAAGCGGTGCTCGACGCTAACGAGCGCTTCCAGCATTCAATGATCGCCAGCGACGTCCTTGAAATGGGCCGCCTACTTTCATCGGACTTTCTATACTTCACTTTCAGTGGTGAAAAGCGAGATCGGGCGGAGTTGTTGCGCTCCTACGGGGCTAAGGAAGTACGCCTGAAGCGCTATGACATTGAGGATGTCCGCGTGCGACTGCGCGGGTCAGTAGGCATCCTTACCGCCGCCGCGACGAAGGAGGGCGAGTATATCAGCGGCCCGCGCAGTGGTAAGACGTTCACGGGACGCTACCGTATCACTCGTGTCTACGTGTGCGATTCCGGAACAGGTTGGCAGCTCGTATCAACCCATGAGAGCCACGCTGAATAACTGGTCGTCGCCCGGGATAAATTACCCGCGGCCTCGCATTCACAATCTCAACAGCGGTAAGAGCTACAATGGAAGCACCCTTACATATCACCCCGTTCTCGATCCACATCGAGCCGGAGATTCTGTCTGACCTCCAGGAGCGCATTCGTAAGACGCGATGGCCTGATCAGCCACCAAGTGCTCCTTGGGAGCAGGGGACCGACCTTGAGTACCTTAAGCAGTTGCTTGATTATTGGGCCGGCGAATTCGATTGGCAGACACAAGAACGCGAGCTGAACGCGGTCGCCCAGTTTCGCGCCGAGCTGGACGGCGCGCACATCCACTTCGTCCACGAGCGGGCCAGGCACGGGCAGGGCGTGCCGCTGATTTTGACCCACGGCTGGCCTAGCACCTTCGTCGAGCTGCTCCCGCTCGTGCCAATTCTGACCGATCCACATGCCCACGGCATCGACGGTCCCGCATTTGACGTCGTTATCCCGTCCCTTCCTGGTTACGCGTTCTCCGAACGGCCCCGTCGGACGGGCGTAAACTATCAATACGTCGCCGGACTGTGGCACCGCCTCATGCGTGGCTTGGGTTACGAGCGCTACGGTGCGCAGGGCGGAGATTTCGGAGCCGGGATTGTTACCTTTATGGCCTTGAACAATCCCAGGCCAATGATTGGCATCCACCTGAGTAATCTGGAGATTGCTCCTTATACTGGACCGGGAGCGCGGCCACTCTCCGCAGCGGAGATGACTTATCGCAAGTGCAACGAGGCATTCTGGGAGCAGGAATATGGTTACAAGGCAATCCAGTCGACCAAGCCCCAGACGCTTGGATACGCGCTGAACGACTCCCCCGCCGGGCTTGCTGCTTGGATTCTGGAAAAGTGGCGCTCTTGGGCAGATTCCGGCGGTAATCTCGATGAGCGCATCTCGCGCGACTTCTTATTGACCACAGTGACACTCTATTGGGTCACGCAGACGATCACATCTTCCATGCGGGATTACTTCGATAACGACAACAAGCGGTTTCGCATCACACTTGGACAACAGGCGTTCGTCGACGTGCCAACTGGCATCGCCGTTTTCGCCAATAATTTTGTGGATGAAGGAACACCTCCCCGCGAATGGGCCGAACGTCTATATAACGTTCGCCGATGGACGCCTATGCCGAGAGGCGGTCACTTCGCGGCCGCTGAGGAACCCGAGCTGCTTGCCCGCGATATCGCAGCGTTCTTTGCCGGTTTATGAGTCTGTTCGGGCCTAACCAGGCAAGGCAGACAACCGTTGATCTGCGTACGGTGGCCAGGAGATGTAACGACCGGTTTGACTCGATATGACGGCTAGGGTTTTTGCGGATATTCTTGCAGCAGGCGATTGTTCCCGGATGATTTTTTGGAGTGTTCTCAGCCGAACTGCCTGTATGCGCGCGGAAATAGGTTGCAGGTTATAGTCCAATTCAGGAGCACGTAATGCGACGTCTTCGGTATTGTATCAATGTCACATTGGACGGGTGCTGCGATCATCGTGCAATGATTGCGGACGAAGAATTGCATCATCACGCGGTCGAGAACCTCAACCAGGCCGATGCCCTCCTCTTTGGCCGAGTGACTTACCAAATGATGGAGGCAGCGTGGCGGCCGCAGGCGCGGACGGAAGCGTTGCCCGATTGGATGGAACCTTTCGCCCGGACGATCCACGCCGCAAAGAAGTATGTCGTGTCGAGCACGCTGGATCGGGTCGATTGGAATGCGGAGCTCGTGCGCGGGGATTTGGGGAAGGCCGTTCAGCAGCTCAAGCGGGAGTCGGGCAAGGGGCTGCTTGTGGGAGGCATGAAACTCGCGCAGGCATTGGCGGAGCTGAAATTGATTGATGAGTACGAGTTCGTCATGCACCCCCGGCTAGCTGGCCACGGGCCGACGTTGTTCGCAGGGCTATCGAAACATATCGACTTGAAGCTCGTGAGCCGCCTTGAGTTCGGCTCGGGAGCAGTGGCGCTACTGTATGAATCGAAGGTTAGCGCAAATCATCGAACCGATGATTGAAGCCAACGAACAAAATCTTTAATGTTCGATGTGCGATGTTTAATCTCGCCGCGATACCGTGCCGTGGCTTATGTGTTCCTCGCTAGATGGTATGTCCACGCCAATGCGGCTTATGATTTTATTTTTTAGTCGTAGCGCAGTTTGTCTGCGTATTTCATTAGTCCTGTCACTTCTCACTACCGCAAGCAGCATGGCCCAATCAACGACCCCCTTTGTCCCAAAGGAATTCAAAATTCCGGAAAAGCTCGAGACGCAGGAATTCCAGTTACGGATGCTGACCGTGAACGACGTAGTGAAGGACTACGACGCCGTTATGACGAGCGTGCAACATCTAAGGAGTATTTGGCCCGGAGGCACGTGGCCGACAGAGGGCCTTACGTTAGAACAAGACCTCATTGACCTCGGCTGGCACCAGAAGGAATTTCAGAGGCGCACTTCCTTCGCCTACACGGTGGTGACGCCGTCTGAGTCCAAAATCGTTGGCTGCGTCTACATCAATCCGACGTCCAAGCGCGGTTATGACGCTGTAGTGTACTTTTGGGCTCGGCAAAGCGAGCTGGAGGGCGGTTTGGAGTCAAGATTGTTTTCTGCTTTGGAAAAGTGGCTCGCTAAGGAATGGCCGTTTAAGAAAGTGGCCTTTCCGGGGCGTGATATCGATTGGAAAGAATGGGCCAAAATACCCGACGAAAAACGTTGAACACCGGCGTCACAGAAGCCATCTAACCAGGCGATGCGGCCAACGAACGAAAAGTTCGATGTGCGATGTTTGATCTAGCCGCGAAAGCCTGCCGTGGCCCTATCTCCTTCTTGTTAGGTCTGCGTTGTTTCCAGGTGCGTGATTCACCTCACGAACGCGGAGTGCTCGCGGCTCGATGTCGAAGTTGGATGGATCTCCTTTTCATCGCTAAAGTCTTGACTAAATAATTCGTTCGAGGCCTCTCTTGTCTCTATCTGATGTTGCGGAACTTTCTACGAATGCAGATCACCTGGAAATTGGTCGACACTGCGAACGGTCTTGCCATCCGGCTACCTTTTGACGGACACTACCCTCTATGAAGGCAGAAATAGATTGCAGCGTGCAGTCTAATTCTCCCTCGGTGTTCTCGGTCATGACACGCGCTAGTACAGCGAGCGTAGTTCTACTCACATCGTGCTCGGTATTCCAACCTGTCATTGACGTCGTTCCTGTTGGCAGTCTGCAACGAGGCGTTGTTTTTTACCTTGGCGATATGTTTCGCCCGCAATCCGAGTTCACCGTCACGGGAATAACGGTGGTACAGGAGCAATCAGATGGGTCAAGGCGAGCGGTGTGGATTACCGAAGGGGCGCAACCGCTCCGCTACATCACATACGGCGCGAAATATCCGGGCCTGAAAGAGGGTCGGTCACCGCTTCCACTGAAGCGCGGCAACAGGTACGAGGTTTTTGTGTACACCAGCACAGGCGGTAAGAGCCTGGATCTTTTTGAATTCCAAGTCGATGAGAATGGGAACGTCAAACAGGTGCCAGATTGGGGAATCTAACCAAAGCGCTGGTGGCAAAGAGCTTTCCATTCCCAAACGTGAATACGAAGTCCGGCCACGCAAGGACGAGGCCGACGGACTCACCTGTAAATAAGTCCAATCGGTTTGCAATGACACCCTGCCATGGCTTATAGCCTTTTCGTTAGACTCCATGACACTGCGCGTTCGTTCCCGGTTTCTGACAGTAGGCATATTGATGGCCACTCTCTTCTCCATCGCGCGTGCGGCGGGAGGTCAGCCGCCCGAGAAGGAGGCGAGTCGACCGACTGCGATCTTGGTCAGTCCGATCCACGAAGCTCAGGTTGTCCGCGGTGACGATGGAATGGACCACGTGGAGTACGAGCTGCTCGTCGTCAACGCGGTCGAACAACCGGTTACGCTGACGAGCCTGACGGTCATCGGCCCGGCTGCGAAGGAGCTCACGCGGATCGACGGTCCGGTGCTCGTCGCGGCGACTCAGACACTCTTGGACAAGAAGCCGATGACGGAAATCGCCGCTTCGGCGGCGGTCTCGGTCGACGTCGACCTGATAGTGCCGCCCGGCACTGCGCCGGAACGGGTAACGCACCGGCTCGAGTACCGCGTCCCTGCAGCTACGTCCACTGCGGTCTTTGTCGATCCACCCGTGATCAATGGTCCCGAGGTGGCCATCAACCGCCGGCCCGCCATCGTGATCAAGCCTCCCGTTAAGGGGAATGGTTGGCTCGCTACCAGCGCCTGCTGCACACCCAACGTCCATCGTGATCTTCGAGTTGTCGTCGATGGTCGCCGCATCGAGACCGCCGAGACATTCGCAGTCGACTGGACCCTCCTCAAGGGCGATAGGGTTTACGAGGGGGACGGCAGTAAGAACGAGCAGTTTTACGCCTACGGAGCGGATGTTTTCGCAGTCGCGAACGGGACCGTCGTCTCGATCCAGGATGGCAAGCCGGAGACAACGCCGAATAAGGCGATGACCCCGAAGACGAAGTCAGACTTCGGCGGTAACCAAATTCTCTTGGAAATTGCCCCGAACGTCTTTGCGGTATACGCGCACCTCCAGCCGGGTAGTTTGCGCGTGAAGGTCGGCGACGCTGTGAAGGCCGGCGCGCCTCTGGCCAAGATCGGGAACACCGGCCCGTCTCTGGGTCCCCATCTGCACTTCGGTCTCTTGAACCGTCCGGACATTTTCACCGGGCGAAGCCTGCCTTTTGTCATCGACAGCTATACCTTGGCCGGCACCGTGGACTTCAAGGCCTCGCAGGGAGACACGGTGGCGATCACCGTGAATTCCAAGCAGGTTCGTTCCGTCTACCCGCTCTACGGCAGCATCCAAAATTTTCCCTAGCTCAACTCGCAAAATTCGAACAGCACAGCATTTCAACGTAGGCCGCCTAGATTACGGACACACGATCAGAGAGTTTTGTTCGCTTGAGGTTCTGGGCCATCTGTAGGCCTAACCAATTAAGAAGTTAACCGCCGGCCGCTGCGCGGCGAGGTCAGAACACGGCAACTGGAGCGCTCGCGCTTTTTTCTACTACTGGCGGTATTGGCAATACAGCTACCGGCGCTCCAGCTCAACAGCACCGACGACTTCATTACCGCCGCGGGTGGCGGGGCGCTGTATGGGTGGTGTGAGGCGTCGCCTGATGCGAACATCCAGCCGGAAATGTTTTCATGACTTCGGCACGATGCGAGTTACTATTGATCTCGTATTATGCCGGATCCGTATGAGGGCCCGTTGCAGCGCGATGCCGAGCGCGGCACAAATACGATAGCGTTCCAAGTCCCGGGTGGTCGGCCGGACGAAATATGCGTCGTTCCAAAGCACCTTCCTTTTGCAGACTATCGTGGCAAGGATGGAGCAAAAGACATCGCTGATGAAAACCAGTTGGCCAGCTACGATTTCAATAGAGCGGGCCCGGCGGAGTCTGGCGTCATAGCCATTGTTCCCAAACGCACCAGCACCAGTGCGGCAGTCGATGTTTATCAGATCCCTGCTGGCACAATCCGGCCTGATCAGATCACAGCCAGCTATTGTCTGAGTGTGGAAAAGAATGGGAAAAACGTGGCAAAGTTTAAACAGACCGACAACGTTTATACCACCACCTGCACTGCGGCTATCCTTGGATATTACCATGTTGCCCGGGCGCTCGGCGACATCTGCGAGATCAAGCCCGCCATCCTTCGCACGATGGATATCGACCAGCACAAAAAAATGGTCAGGCTTGCCGCCGAGCTGGGAGCTCATGGTCTTGTCGGCAAAAGTTGGGCGCTGTTCAACCGCTACTATGCGGACCCTCGTGGCTCGGGTGTTGCCGAAACGCTTTTTACTGCCGACTTCCAGCAAATTTATGGCGCGCTGCTAGAGAACACGACTGGCGAAGAAAACTATACCGAATGGTTGAGCGCAGGATCGGACCTAAGCAGTACGCGGGCTTTTCGACGGATGGCGGACTCGCGTCCGGTTGAGGCAATCCTCGGTTCCCGCGATTTCACGCAAAACAACGTGCAGGCGCTCGTCGGTATGCGAGACATGAGCGAAATGATCCTGCTTGACTATCTGCTTGCCCAGTCAGATCGCCTGACGGGCGGTAACATCAGTGATTATAGCTTCACTTACTATCGCGATGGCGACAAAGTGAAATCGGTTAAAACATCGAAGGCAACCGACGTCCCGGCAGGTGCAACAAAGGTGGTCATTAAAAAGCTAACGATCAAAGACACTGATGCCGGTTTGTTGAACGCCAATGTCTTCGAGAAGAAGGGCTATGTTTCCCAGATCAGTCACATGCATCCGAACACTTTTGCACGGCTTCAGACCCTTGCGACGAAGTGGCGGGATGATCCTAGTGTGAAAGAATTCTTTCATCGCGAGTGCACCTTCAGTAACAGCCAGCTAGCGCGTTTTGAAAAATACCTGTTCGTGGCCGCCAGTACATTGCAAAACCGATTGGACAGTGGCAAGTTGCGGCTCGATCTCGACCTCGACAATTACTTCGCCGGCATCACATCTCCTTCGTCGCCGCCACCTCCTCCGCCGGTCGTCTCTTCCGAAATCACCGGGAGTGTGGGTCAATGGGAAAAAGGAGCAGTTAACACTCCGGCAGACGTATCCACCGTGCAGCGTCTGCTGCAAACCGCCGGGCAAAAGCTCAACGATCGCTCGCTTGATCCAAAAGGAATCGACGGAAAGATCGCGCGTGTGGCAGCGAATTCAAACACGGTCGCGGCGATCCAGGCATTTCAAACCCGCTCGGCACTTGAAGTGACCGGACTTATTCAGCCGGCCGACGCGACGTGGACAAAACTGCTTGAGGCCGCAGGTGAAACCACGCCCTGACTTTCAAGCGCCGGCTTTGAGGGACACGCGGTGTTTGTCAGCGCGCTTAAGAAATAACTTGGATTCACGATAGGGCGATTGACCGCCCGCAGCCTTTTCCGGCAAACTGCCTCAATGGAGGCAGAAGTCGATGTGTGATGTCGCCGTCATACGCCTATGCAATAAGATCGGCGGGAATGATGACTGAGACTAAGGAGTTTATTTCCAAGGGCCGGCTCGATGCCCTAACTGATGGCGTTTTCGCTTTCGCGATGACCCTGCTCGTCGTGAATCTCGAGCTGCCGCAAGATTTCCATCCCACATCGGCCGCAGAACTGATATCCGCGCTTTTTGGCCTCGGTGACACGCTCATTTCTTACATCGTCACCTTCTTAGTGCTCGCAACCTTTTGGCTGGCGCGTGCGACAACCAAGGAGGAGCCGGAAGCGGCGAGCGGCGCGTACGCCTGGTCGCTGCTCTTCCACCTGTTCTTTGTCACGCTGCTGCCCTTCTCAATGATTGTTGCTGGCCGCTACGACCTGGCGCCCGCGATATGGGTGTATGGAACTAACATGCTCCTCCTGGCATTGACAGCGATCGGCATCACGTTTGTGATCGAGCGCGACATCCAGCACCGGCTGGTTCCAAGCGGTCGTCCCGAATACGCCGTGTTGATCGCTTCGGCTCTTCTTTCGATAGCGATCAGCTTCTACAGTCCAGATGGCGCGATGTATGCCTATTTCCTCAATTTTGCCTCCCCGCTGGTGAGGAGATGGACGGAGCGCGTTTGAGCCGTGTTCCTAAATTTATCTAACCAGTGGAAGAAGCTAACAACGAAATATTTGATGTTCGATACGTCATGTTTAATCCAGCCATGAATTCTGCTATGGTTTATTTCAGTTTCGTTAGGCACTGTTAATAGCCTTCAAAGGAGTGCTCGAAATGAGGAAGTACCATCATCTCGGAATTCCCACCACCGAAAAAAGAGAGGGCGAAGTGCATCTGAAGCACTTGAAACTTTATGTGAGTGGTTACAACGAAAGTCCTTACCACATTGAATGGATGAGGTACGAACCGGATGCGCCGTATCCGGAGCTCGTAAAGCGCCTCCCACATGTGGCCTTTGAGGTCGAAGATCTTGAGCAAGAGCTTGAGGGCAAGAAGGTGATCATCGCACCCAATAGCCCAAGTCCGGGGATAACCGTCGCATTTATCGAAGAGAATGGGGCCCCAGTTGAGTTTCTACAGATCGACAAGAGTCACACGGAGGATACCTAACCCAGCGCTAGAATCCTGCCGGAAGTAGCGGGCCAACGTGCAGCATTTTAAATCAAAATGTCACCATGGAGGCACACAGAGAATGTACAGTTCCCGTTTAGATCTCACATGGAATTTCGACTAGGTTCGCCGATGGATGCGGAAGCAATTGCGGACTTGATCGCCAGCTTCCAGAGCGAACTGACCGACGATCCCTCTGGTGCAGGTGCTGAGGAGTTTCTTGATTCAGTGTCCCTACAAGCTGAGCGCGAGTACCTAGGCTCAGAACGCTACCGATACCTTCTCGCGTACTCGGATTCTCAACTTACCGGGTTCATCGCCATCCGGGATGGCTGTCACCTGTTTCACCTGTTTGTGGAGCGCTCGCATCAGCGCCAGGGTATTGCTCGGCAGTTGTGGGAGCGAGCTCTGCGCGAGCTGTGCTCTGCCGGTAGCGATGGGAGCTATACGGTCAACTCAAGCCTTTCCGCGGTTCCGGTGTATCAAGCCTTCGGCTTTGTTCCAGCAGGGTCAGTACAGAGTAAGCATGGCATCTCGTTCCTACCCATGCGGCGCCCGGCATTCCTGGTTAAGGCCTAATCTGTCGACGAAGACAAATCCGAAAGCTGTGACTCATTCTCTGTTTCGATCTTCAGTTTGCCCATCTCTGGCGCAGGTGTCTTCGCGGGCTGGCTCACCGAACAGGCTGGCCCGATTGAGCCTGTGCCCTGCTCGGCCGTGAGCGACCCGTGCGGCGGGGAATTTAGTCCAGTTTTCTTGCGGACTTTCTGAGATTGAGTGCGGGACCGCTTCACCCCACGATGTCATCACAGTGAGCATGAGAGAGGTCGGACGACGAAAATTCTTCTGCTTCACATTGCTCTCCTTCTGCGCAGCAGCCTGCAAGCTCTCAAACGGAAATGCAGGTTTGAGTTTTACTCCCGGTCAGATTTACGGCACTTGGAGATTTGGCAATACGACCAATGTCATGGAATACACTGCGGACCGAAACGTTCTTGGACTCGCTCACTGTTCCGTCGCTAGTTCAAAATGAGCTTGGTGTTGACGAGCAGGTTCTCACGGCGTAGCCGTCACGAAAGGGCTGAAGGGCTATGGCGCGAAAGAGGGAGGAAAGGAACAGTCTTGAGTTGGCCGGCGAGGATGTTTATGAGCTTCGTCTTCGCAAAGATGGAGATGGCTTCGATCTTGTCAGCGATGCTTTTCGTTGCGGGCCGATCTGGTATTCAGGACCCGATGCGGTTCGCCATGCAGTCGAGTTCGCGCGGTTTCGGTCACGCAGGCTCGCGCAGAACGCGACAGTTCGTGTACTGGACGCTAACGGCGCTGTAGTTCATACGTACAAATCCACTGACGATTTTCGTCAGTAGCGGGTGGCTAATCAATTCGCGTTAGCAGCGGATCGGATTCCCGGCTTCGGATGTATGCGACGCCACGTATTCCGATTAACAAAGTGATTGGGATGGCCGGCGCGCTAAGGGGCTTAGCGCGCCGGGCTTGGCTCGCGAGAATATTATGAACGAAGTTCCGTTTGCGCCCCTCGGAAAGCAGACGTCAATCGACGTGGTTTCTGATCTTGACCGCGGTCATGAAACCCCAGGCCGTGACGTTTGGATTGGGATTGAATGAGCCAGCGACCAAATACACGTTCGTGCCATCTGGAACATCGACCAGGCGGGGGACCAGAGAAGTGTTTCTGATAATATTGCCAAGACGAGCCACTTGTTCCGCGGTAATCGATGCGGTCTCAGGCGGATTAAACGAAAGCGTACCGACGCTGATGTTGGCAGCGGTAAACATCGTCCCTGCAGGGGTAGCGAGCGAGAGGAAATTGACCTGCCCGCCAACCAGCCAGACACCGTCATCTAGAACAAAATGGGTGACTTCCTGAGGGTCATTCGAAACCATAAGTGGAACGCGATTTTCCACGCTGACAAACGCGAAAACGCTATCGCCAATTTGCGCAGCCCGCGCAACCATTCCCGTTAAAATCACCAGAGGGATTATCGCTAGTAGTTTTTTCATTACATTCCTGTAATGATTCAGCCAAGGGAGGTCAACAAAATTCTTTGGCTGTCAGCATACCGTTATTGGTCATAACCCGCTTTCTAATTTCCAGACGGGCTGAAGCGTCGCTCAAGTGAACGTTCTACGGTACTGACTGAAGGCTCGCGTCAGCTTTGATATCGCTCTTCAAAAAAATTGCGATTTTCTGCTCGCCACAACGATATTCAACAAAATTGCAATCCTTCAGGCGTGTTCGCAATTTTGCGTAAAATCTGTCCCACCACGGGCGTGGCCCGGGTGGCGTCTGGCTGATCACTGCTGAAACGTCCAGTCGACGCAGGTATGACAAGCAACCCTCGCTTTGGGTAACTTCGGCGTAGAGATCCCAGTAACTGGCTGGTCCGAACCAGTCGCCAACGCTTATGATGTTCCCGTCTTTGCGAAACTGAAAATGAGCAGGGGTAATCAACTCCATCACGAGAACGTGCTTCTCCTGCTTGTGCGCAGAAACTAGAGTCTTGATAACAGCCTCAACGGCTTGGTAACCAAGCACGTGTTTTTCCAAATACCGTTTTCGATCACCGTCCAAAGCCGCGAACTCAGAAATTCCCTGATAATACTTGCGATAGAATTCAACCGACCCGTGGGTTGGACTCGGCACGATGAGAGCACAACAGAATGCACCCATGGCGACGCGCATCCACGTAGCCATTCGCGAACTCCAATGTTTAACTGCGCGCGAAGAAACCAAGGAAATAACAACTCCGATCCATGCGACGAGTACTGGGTACCAGTGAAGCGCATGTCTTCCATCAGCGTTGTAAAACCAGGGTATCGCAAGATAGGTAGCTGCAGCCGACAAATAGACAAACCTATGCGACACCTGGCACCTTCGTCGACAGCACAACAACACAAGTAGAAACATGACTGGCGCATACACGAAAAGAAAAGCTGCGGTCACACCATCACGGCCGAAAGGCGGCTGCCCCGGGGCGATAAAGTACTTAATGGGCAATAGCAACAAATGGAGTGGATGTTTCAAGTTACTCTCTTTGCCAGTCATGTAGATCCAAGCAGCGTCACCTTGAGTAAAAATGGGGTCGCGACTGCCGAACAACAAATTAAACATCGGCGGCGTCGGATCGTGAGCTTCCCACAAGTTCCGGATGTACCAAGGCAGACTTAGTCCAATCAGGGCCAACAGAAGGATCGCCATCTCCCGTCGTGGCAGGCGGGTCGCGGAAACGAGCAACAGCGAAACCACGAAAAAGGGCAGATGACCGATGAGGGTAAGCTTCATCCCGACACAAAAAGCGGCGATTACAGCGAATTGCCGGACGAAGAGCCGGTGCGAAGATGTTTTGTAAACGCACAGGATGGATACAAGGATAAAAAGACCTATAGGTACATCCACGTACCCGGTGTTCAGATATTCAAGGAACACCGGAGAGAGCGCCAGGCTCAGAGCGATTAACGACGCACACAGGATAGGAAACAAGCGTCGTCGCTGAGGATCGTCCTCTGCGTGTAACTCAGCAGAAGGGAAAAATGCTAAAATCCCCAAACAAGTAAGCAACCCACAAAACCAGGTTAGGAAGTGACAATAGTTACCCAACTTCAGAATAAAAAACGCGGCGTCGAATAACAAAAAATTGTTTGCGTAGTATGGAAAACGAAGAAAGGGATCGACAAAGATGCGCCCGGCGTTCGCCCAGTCCGCGGCGTACGCCAGATGGTATCTCGCTGGGTCGCCGCCGCTGGGCGGGAGGATTGCCGGTAACCCGAGAGCCAGAAACAGAACGTAAATGGAAACTGCTGGAAGCGTCCAACCCTTGATGAAGTCCTGAACTATGCGTCTCCAAAAGTTTAATGACAGCCAGTTATCACCTTTGACCAACCGGAACAACGCAGCCTCTAATATTAAGAGCCCTGCGAGACCGAATCGATTTAACAAGTGCGCAAATCCCAGCAATAATAATCCAAATCCGGATAGCGCCATTCCTGCAACAGAAGTGATTACGAGCGTATCAAGTCGGACAGGTTTCGAAATGTCAGGGGGGCTTTGCCGTAACAACTGGCCGGTTGTAAAAAAAAACAACCACACCACGTGAACCAGTATCAAACCCAGAAAGTAACTCCTCAAAACGGACATGTTGAGCCAGGGGTTGGGGGTTTTATCACACGGCAAATCAGAATACAAGTATCGGTGGTATCCGAGAGGTACGCGTTCTGGCACAACGGCGAATGCGAGCCAAGATCCCGTACAATTTAGGTGTCCCGTTCTTCGCCCTCGCGAACCAGGGCAAACAAGCTGCGCGGTTCCATTGATTCAGCCAGAAATCCGAGGTGAGATCGCCGATCTTGCGCGTGCCGGCATTTCTCGTTGACTCGCCGACCCGTTCTTGATACACGCAAAAAGTGACTTTTCGCTGTCTCTCGCAAATTTTAATCATCGCCTTTGTTGTCGTTGGCTGTGGCGAAATAAGCCAGGGGTCGATCTTCTCAGACGGATTCGTCGTTTATGTGGGGGATCGGCCTGACCAGAGCGACTTCGATCCCTACTTCAACCAGCCTAAAATCTATCGCCAACCGCGCTATTACGAATACACAAGCAAGAAGAGAAAAGGAAACAAGGTATTCAAGACGACCAAGGTGAAAGACCAACACGGTCGCACGGTTTACAAAAAGACCACTAAAGTGAAGAAAAAGAAGAAATAACCTTCACTCATGAAATTCCGTTTCTTTCTCTTGACCGTTCTCCTGAGCGTCTCGAACGCATTCGCAAACGATCTCGACTTTACCCTGGTGAACCAGACCGGGCGAAGCTTTGAAGGTCTTTATATCACGGCGCCCGACAACAAGGATTGGGACGCGAATCTCCTTCTCGACGGAAAAGTGCTGGCTGCTGGCGGAAAGATCAGCGTGCGCTTCAAAAACGACGCAAAATCGGAAACGTGGGATTTCAACCTGGTGGACGACGAGGGACTCTCAGTAACATTCGACAAGGTAAGACTTGCAGGCGTTGACACTGTTACATTGAAGGATGTCAACGGCACCATCACCGCGGAGATTGAGTAGGTTGGCAACTACTAAGATTCGCTCGGTGGCTTTGTCACGCTGGCCGCTGTCGTCCCTGGCTCAGTTTCTTTCTCATTAAAGCCTGACGCGGATTTTGCTATGAGACACATTCGCTGTATCCTCGCTGCAGCAACGCTCGTATCATTTGCGTTGGCCGCTGCCGGGGATGACAAACGCACCAGCAATCGCGATCGCGATGCGCTCATTGCGCTGGAAAATGAGTGGCTTGCGAACGAGCACAATCCGGCAGAACTGGAACGCATATTAGGTGCAGATTTCCTGCACCCGGTCGTGACTGGTGACGTGTTAACCAAACCACAGCACATCAAGTTCTCTTCGACACATCTTCCGTCACCCGATCTCACGAAACATTTCGAAGCTCTTCAGATTCGTGTTTATGGCGAGGTCGGTATTGTCAACGGCTTGGTAGTTACGAGCAATAAGGAGGGAAAAACCGTCGGCAAAACTGTGTTCACTGACGTTTTCGTTTATCGGGACGGTCGCTGGCAAGCCATCAATGCACAGGAAAACGCGGTGCAATGATCGCAGCATTGATCTAGTTTCCGAGGCGTTGTCATTGACTTTATGCTCGAAAAAGTCATTCGCGATTTCATGACGATTTGGACTACGATCGATCCGATCAGCAACTTGGCGTTGTTTGCAGGTCTGACTGCTGCGATGCACCGCAGCGAACGTCGTAGGATCGCCTGGCGAGCATCTCTCTACGCCGCGATTGTCCTCGTCGTTGCGGTCATAATTGGCCAAATCGTACTCGATGCGATGGGAATTCGTCTTCGCTCATTGCAGATTGCTGGAGGTCTTATCCTGTTCGTTTTTGGTTTGCAGATGGTCTTCGGCTGGATAGATCAACCCGGCGCCTCCGGGGAGAAAGGTCGGGATTTGGCTGTTTTCCCACTGGCGGTGCCCGCCATAGCCGGACCCGGTGCGATTACGGCCGTGATCCTGTTGACCGATAACGACGTCTATTCTGTACATGAACGCGCCGAAACTGCTGTAGTGCTGCTGGTCGTGCTCGTATTGAATTATGTTTTACTTCTCCTGTCAGACGTCATTCTGCGGATCATAGGCCGACAAGGGGCAGCCATTCTTACACGGGTGATGGGGATAATCCTCACCGCCCTTTCGGTTGAATTCGTGCTGGCCGGCTTGTCAATCGGTAGCTGGGTAACACCTCACCGCTAGGTATCCTAGCTACGGGAAACGAATATGGGTTCACGCCCCCATGAGTTATCCGTGCTCATGGGTCGATTATCCGCGCGACCCTTCTCCATTTACCGCAGTGGAAATGACAGAAGCCTGGTGTGCCTCAATGTTTGTAGTAGCCGTTTCTAAGAATTAATTACGAGTTATATGAGAATCTATTTCGACGATCCCGAGTATGACGGCCAATTCCTGCGCGCACTTGGTTACGCGCAGATGGGCGCACAGATCGGCGAAGCGTGGGCTATTGCAGCAGAGATCAAAGTCGGTGACCGTGAGAGCTGGTACAACGCGTGGTCGTCCTACGCGAATCGGTTGTACGATCTTGCGGTCAAATCGCAGTTAGCCGGGCATCGCGTGAGCGCTCGCAACGCGTTTCTGCGCGCATCGAATTACTATCGCACCGCGTACATATTCATGTTTGCACTGCCCATTGATCCGCGCGTGATCGAAGCGTACCAGAAGCAAACCGATTCGTTTCAGAAGGCCGCGGCTTTGTTCGAGGAGCCGATCGAAGTTCTCAAAATTCCGTACGCAAATACAACTCTGCCCGGTTACTTCATCAAACCTGATTCGAGTAGCGGGCCGCGTAAAACGTTGTTATGCACAGGTGGTTACGATGGCACTTGTGAGGAGCTATTCTTTATCATTGCCGGCGGAGCTTTGAAGCGCGGCTACAATGCCTTGATCTTTGACGGTCCCGGGCAAGGCGGTGCACTTGTTATGCAGAAACTGCCCATGCGCGCCGATTGGGAAAACGTCGTCACGCCGGTAGTTGATTATTTGCTCACACGGCCAGATGTGGACTCTGCTCGCATTGCGCTGTACGGCGGTAGCTTTGGCGGATATCTGGCGCCGCGCGCGGCAGCCTTTGAGCATCGCCTTGCTGCTTGTGTTGCGGACGCTGCGTTATTTGACCCAGCAGCGCTCAGTAAGAAAATGTTTCCGCCCGAGATCGCCAATGCTTTGGCGAAAAATAATGTGTCAGTGCTCGGACCGTTTTTTGACAAACTCCAGGAGAATACCACCCAACGATTTATTGTTGGACGCGGCATGTGGGTGCACGGCGCGGCCACGCCGTGGGATTATTTTAAGATGTTTCAGGAGTACTCGCTCGCCGACGTAGCGAAAAAAATCCGGTGTCCAACATTCGTTGCTGAAGCGGAAGACGATCGGCGGCGGGGTGGAGGCACAGATTTGTACAATGCTTTACAATGTCCCAAAAAATATGTGTTTTTTACAATAAGCGAAGGCGCTGGCGAACACTGCGAGGCGGGCGGCCGCGAAGTGTTTTTTCAAAAGATGTTTGGTTGGCTCGATCCCATTGTCGCCAGTTGAGATCACAAGCGCCATCGCGAAACGCCAGCGTCGTTGGTGCCTGGATTCTCAGCGGCTCTTGGGGGCGCGTTTGTACCCTGCCTGAATTGCGTCCTGCTCGGTCATGTATTTGCCTTTGGCGGTGGTACCATAGAAGGGCGACCCTTCCCTGTGGTAAACACCTAACTCTGTGTTAACCCACACCTGGCCGTGCCCGCCACCGGACACCTGCGGACGTGTCGCCTGCTCGGTGGTGCGTCCCGTTGACACTGAGGTAGGGGGAGGCTGTGATTGAGCTTGGATCACGGAGAAAACGGCAACTCCAACGATACAAACAGTGGTAAGAAATTTCGTCTTCATACTAACATTATTTCGCGTCGCAACTCATCGACGGCCGTAGGAACACTGACATTGACGGTGCGACACTGAGAACGCGCTGTCACTTGGTAGCTTTCCCTAGGAGTTTGTCTGCAAGACTGGTGAACAAACTGAGTAGAGACGAATC
>JBLMXH010000170.1:0-7080 GCA_050257685.1 Nitrospirota bacterium | reverse complement strand
ACTATGCGCGTGTCATCATTCAGGTGGAAAACGAGTTGCAGCAAAAAAAGATCATCGAGTTAGACGGACGACCGAGCGATTGCATCGCGATGGCCACTCAGCAGAAGGCGCCGATTTACGTGAGCCAGGATGTCTGGGACGAAGTGGACGATATGAGCGATGTCCTGCGTAAAATGGAGGAAGAGGGACTTAAGACCGATCCGGAAGCGGAAGAGTAGCGCGATGGAAATATATTTTAAAGAGCACGTCATTCCGAGCGAGTCGAGGAATCCCGTAGCATTCCTTTACGTTAGCGCTACGGGATCCTTCGACTCCACTTCGCTGCGCTCAGGATGACGTCGCTTTAACGCGCATCAGCCCAGCAGATCGCCGTAACGACTATCTGCCAGTTGCAGGCAACGTTCTAGAATTTCCGATGCAGTGTTCAGCTTCAATGTCTGCTCGACCAGCTCGCGGCATTCAGGAATCGTCAAGCTCTGCACCGCGCGCTTCACTCGAGGAACCAGGGTCGCCGCTGCGCTGAGTTCATCCACACCGAGGCCTAACAAAAGTGGCACCAACGCAACATCGCCCGCCATTTCTCCACAAACGCCGACCCAGATATGGTTCGCGTGAGCCGCGTCGGCAACCATCTTGAGCAAACGAAGGATCGCCGGATGGGTCGGCTCGTACAAGTATGCGACCTTTTCATTTACGCGGTCTACTGCGAGCGAATACTGGATGAGGTCGTTTGTTCCGATGCTCAAGAAATCGACCTCGCGTGCAAGCGCGTTTGCACAGATGGCAGCGCTTGGGATCTCTACCATCGCGCCAACTTCGATCTTTTCAGCGATCGCGATTTTTGAACTGCGCAACTGCTGTTTGCATTCCTTGAGAACGGCCATGGCACGGCGCAATTCATCCAACCCGGAGATCATGGGAAACATCAGCTTTACATTCCCTACGGTGCTGGCACGGAGAATGGCGCGTAGCTGGGTTTTGAAAATGTCCTGATTCTCAAGACAAAAGCGGATCGCGCGCCAGCCAAGAAAAGGGTTCAACTCATCGCCAATGTCCACTGCGCCACCGGCCAGTTTGTCGCCGCCCAAATCAAAGGTTCGAATGATCAGCGGATTCGGACGTACGCGCTCGGCAACGTTTCGGTAGATCTCGTATTGCTCATCCTCGCTTGGGAGAGTTTCGCGGTTCAAATAGAGAAACTCGGTGCGATACAGTCCGATTCCCTCCGCACCATTGGCTGCAACTGCGTCGACGTCTGCTGGAAGCTCGATATTGGCCGAGAGAACAATGTGACGTCCATCGCGCGTTATGGAGGTGGTCTCCCGCAGTTGCTTAAGTTGAGCCGCGACTTGAGCCCTGCGTGACTCAATTTCTTTGTAGTGCTCCAGCGTTTCGGCCGTCGGATTGACGATCAACCAGCCATCGTTCCCATCAACGAGAACATGCTGACCAGTTTCGATCTTTGAAGTGATATCATGCAAGCCGAGTACCGCTGGAATATTAAGAGAACGCGCCAGGATCGCGGCGTGCGAAGTGCGGCTCCCAACGTTGGTGGCGATTCCCAGCACGTTTTCGCGACTCATCATTGCGGTGTCCGAAGGCGTGAGATTATGCGCAACGAGAATATGCGGCTGACTCAGGGACAGAAATGCCTTGGGAGCTTTGCCCTGTAGATTGTGAATGACTCGTTTTGTCACATCCTGAATATCGACTGCGCGTTCCCGCAGATACGGATCATCGATTTTGCTTAACGTCTCGGCATAACGCGTGGCGACTTCCTGGAACGCCCACTCCACGTTGCAAAGATCGGTTTTGAGTTTTCGCAAAACTTCATCAATCAACGTGCGGTCCTCGACCACGAGCAGATGGGCGTCGAAAATCGCCGCGTCTTTCGCTCCGATGGACTCGGCAATGCGCTGCTGCATCTCAAGGATCTGCATGCGCGTCTGAATAAGTCCGGCCTCGAACCGCCCGATTTCATCCCCAACCTGCGACGGCGCAATCTGGTAACGCACCACGTCGTCCAGGTCTTCACGGACAACATGGATCCTGCCGAAGGCGATTCCAGGCGAAACGCCAATTCCTTCAAACCGGATTTCCGCGTTATCGCTCATGCGCTTCCGAGAGTAAGGCCGATGTCAAACTCACGAAAGTCTTTCGCGGTGTCAGTTGTGTGACACCTATCGGGCGATCATTCTTCGTTGAATCCCGCTTTGATAAGTTCCTCCAGCTCCTCCATAGCCTTGTCGGCGTCTGCTCCGTCGCAGCGGATACGCAGCTTCGAGCCCTGCCCAGCCGCAAGCATCATCAGGCCCATAATGCTTTTGCCGTTTACTTCTTCGCCTTCTTTCGACACCCAAATTTCCGCACGATGGCGGCTGGCAATGCGCACAAACATCGCAGCGGGACGCGCATGCAGCCCAAGCCGGTTCACGACTGTCAGCTCCTTTTCAACCTTCTGCGCTTGCGCGGCGCGGGTCCCTTTTCGATACAGCAATCCCATTAAGTCGCCCTCTTTTGCTCCATCAACCGAAGCAACCTCGTATTGAAGTCAACGGCCGCGTTCTGTCCCAGGCCTTTTAATTTTTCATCCATCGCCGCGACCTCAATCAAACGCGCCATGTCGCGCCCGGGTCGCACTGGAATAGTCACATGCGGCACCTTCAGACCGAGAATCTCATAAAATTCCCGATCCAGTCCGATTCGGTCGACTTCTTCCACGTCGCCCCACTCCCTTAACGTGACAACGAGATCGAGGCGTTTTTCCACTCGAATACTTCCGATGCCGAAAACCTTTGCCACATCGATGATACCAATTCCACGCACCTCCATGTGATTGCGCGTCATTTCAGGCGCGGTGGCCATGAGCTCACGTCCCTCCAGCATCGTGATCCGGGTCACATCGTCAGCTACAAGACTGTAGCCGCGCTCGATTAGTCCAAGCACGCATTCGCTTTTTCCGATACCGCTTACGCCGCGGATCAATACGCCGACACCCAGGATATCCACCATGCTTCCGAATTCCGTCACCATTGGCGAGAAATCCATCTCAAGAGCGATCGTCGCAGCGTTGATAAATTTCATCGTGATCATCGGCGTTCGGAACACCGCGATTTTTGCTTCGCCGGTGACACTCAGCAACTCCGGCGCGAGATGAAACCCGCGCGACATCACAAGACAGGGAATTTTGTGCTCGCATAAATTGCGAAATCGCTCAATGCGAACTCTGCCGGGTAAACTTTTGAGATAAGAATGCTCTGCCGCGCCCAGCACCTGGACGCGCTTCTCCGCGAAATAGGTGTAGAATCCTGACAGCGCGAGTCCGGGCCTGTTGATAGTCGGTTCTCGAATTTTTCGGTGAAATCCCACGCACGACCCCTCGAGCTTCATTTGCAGTTTTTCGGCGTGCCTGTTGTAAAAGCTCTCGACGGTGACAATGGGAACACTTTTCTGCTGAACGCTTGAGGATGTAATCGTTTGCGTCCCGGATTCTTCCGCCATCAGACGTAACTTCTAGCGTGAATACCCGCAATTTCCAATCTGCGTGATGTCTTTCGCCTGGCCGGCCCTGCTGCTCGATTTGTTAGCTCTTTTCCTGACTGCGATGACGTATCACCTTGGCTCTTTCGAGTGTGACTAAACCGCCGCCCATCATTTCATCAAGCACAGGCAGGAATGCGTTCACCTTCTCTTCGGAGTCTACAATCTCGATCACGATTGGAAGATCCATCGACAGGCGCAGGATTTTCGCCGTATGCAAATGGCTTGATTTGCCAAATCCCATCGGTCCACGTAACACGGTAGCGCCAGCCATCTGCATCTCGCGTGCTTTCAGAACGATTGCCTCGTACAGCGGCTGATGGCGATGCCGATCGCTTTCGCCAATAAAAATCCGCAGAAGGACAGCGTCTTCAGGAATTTGCATAGCCATTTATCATCTCGAAACAACTGTGAGAGCAAGAACGCGTCCGAGCCATACGGCTGCAAGGCAACAACCCACCGAGAGCCCTATGTTCAGCAATGCTTTCGACCAATCTCCGTCTCGAGCGAGATCCAGTGTTTGTAAGCTGAATGAAGAAAACGTCGTGTAACCGCCGCACACACCCATCATGAAGAATTGACGAAATCGAGGCGACACAAGCAGCGGCCCTTCCGAGCCCGCAAACCCGGCGAAAAATCCGACGACGAACGAACCAGTGACGTTCACGACCAGCGTGCCGAGAGGAAAAAACTCACCCGCGCGTTCTGCAATGAATCCCGACATCCAGAAGCGCGCTCCAGTCCCAAGTGCGCCGCCGAGCATTACCAGAATATAACTAAGCATTAAAAAACTCCTTCCTGCTTGGAAGGAGTCATCAGCTCGGGCGGTTTTTCCCCGCACCTGCGGGAAAGGGCAAACTCCATTGCCGTGAGAAGAGTCTAGCTCAACTGTTCGTCATGTCGAGCGAAGTCGAGACATTCCGTTGCACCACGTTACGCTCGCTTCACGAGATCCTTCGACGTCGCTTCGCTCCGCTCAGGATGACCGCGCTCTCGCGCCGTCACATCTTGAAGCGTTCGCCCAAATAAAGCTGACGGCTGATGGGATCGTTGATGAGGAAATCTTTTGTGCCTTCGCTCTCCACGCGACCATCATAAATCAAATACGCGCGATCCACGATGGAGAGCGTCTCACGCACGTTGTGATCGGTGATCATGATGGCTAATCCGGATTTGCGGAGGTTAACGATAATCTGTTGCACGTCGTAAACGGCAATGGGATCCACGCCGCTGAACGGCTCGTCGAGCATCAACAACTTTGGCTCCGTGACCAGCGAACGGGCAATGGTCAAACGGCGCTTTTCACCTCCGCTTAACGTTAGCGCTGTGTTCTTTGCAATTCGCTCAATGCCGAACTGGTGCAGCAAGTGATCGCAACGGTTGCGTCGCTCGGCTTTGCTTATCGGAAGCGTCTCCAAAATGGCCATGATGTTTTGTTCAACGGTCATCTTGCGAAAAATGGACTCTTCTTGCGGCAGGTAACCCATGCCGAGCCGGGCACGCTTGTACATCGGGTAATCCGTCACGTCCGTGTCGCAAAAAATAACCCGGCCGCTGTTTGGTCGCACAAGGCCAACGATCATGTAAAAACTCGTCGTCTTTCCAGCTCCGTTCGGGCCGAGAAGTCCAACGATCTCGCCCGCGCGGACGTGCATGTTCACGCCGTCCACCACTGCCCGGCCGCCGTAAATCTTCACGAGTTGATCGGTCGTAAGAACGGTTTCCACCTTAGGCGCGGCCGCCGAAGATCGTTTCGGAATGGAAACGGGCGCAGTCTGACTGATCATGGCGTCGGCAGGGCTGCTGCAGGCACGGAACCAGACGGCGCAGCTTGGGCTGGCGTGGCTTGAGCTGCGGCTTTCTTTGCTTCGCGTTTTTTCTCCTTCGCCTGATCGTCGCTCGGTTCCTGACGAATTTCCGTCCGGCTTGGTCCGTGAGTTGTCAGTTGGCTGTTCTGGTTAATGATCATCACAGTATCAGGGCTCGTTGCCACGTGCATGTTCGGTCCTTCCTGTACCCGCGGTGTCCCTCGCAGCTCCACGTCTCCGGTTGCGGCGGTGTAAGTCGCTTTGTCTGCACGCCCAACTGCGCGCGTCGGTGGCCCACCGCTCGGATCGGGCCGATCGCGAATCAACCCGACATTCCCTTCGGCAATCGCTTTCTCCAAGCCCTGATTTTCTCCCTTTGTAATAAACACGGTCAATTTGTCAGATTGAAGATTGAAACGTGGATCGGTCACCTTCACTCGGCCGCTAAAGATGCCCATGTTCTTGGTCGAATCAAAAAACGCTTCGTCAGCATAGATTTCGGTCGTGGTCGGTTCCTTGGTGTTTAAACCCAAGGCGCTCTGCCCAAACAACGATTCGGCAGGCGATTTATTTTGTTTGTCGGCTGGTTGTTTCTTCTGCTTTTTCGGCGAGGTGGCCGCGACCGCCTTAGGCGCTACTGCGACTGCTTTCGGTGCGGCGGTGACCGCTTTGGGTGTGGCCGCAGCAGTCTGCGCGAGAACGCGTGCGCCGCAACTACAGGCGATAACCAGAACCACTGCCGCTAATTTCTTCATTGGTTCGTGTCGGGTTTCGCCGTCAGATGCGACTTATCGGTGATCACCATTTTTACATTCCCGATCAATCGACCGGTTCGACTGTTCGTGTCGAATTCCACTGAATCGCCAGCGATGTTGAAATCCGCGCGTTGAATCGTGGTGCGTGCTTTTGAGCTCAGAACCCGGGTCTTTAGATCAAGTACGGACGTGCTCATGTCGATTCTTAGATCCTGCTGATCCTCTGGCGTGTACGTTGTAATTTTGAGCTGTTCAAATCCTATGTGTCCCTCGTCGATCCGGTGCGCCGTTCCCGCTTCGAACTTTCCACGCAAATGCCCGTCTCCGTCGAAATCCGGCAGCACAAGCCCCTTTGCTTCATGGCCGATCGGCAGCGGAATGTTCGTGAGGCTCTGCTCACCGGGAGATGCACTCGGGGCCGCCTTCCCGCGAGGCTTCCCTTTTCGACCCTTTGATTGAGCCGACGCGTTGGGCGCGAAGATGGAGAGACCAAGCAGGACTGACAACACCCAAATCGCTACGAAACAAGGCCGGGGAGTGCGATTCGTACGAATCGATAATCCTGCTGGTCTGCGCTTGCTGCTTTTGCGACTAGAGTCGGTTGCCTCTGCTTGAAACCACAGCATGAATAGCCTTTAACATGCGAAGGTGCTTCGGCAAATCGTTTAGCCGAACCTGATTCGGCCCATCAGACAAAGCGCGCGCTGGATTTTCGTGCACCTCCATAAAGATCCCGTCACAGCCCGCAGCCATTGCTGCCCTGGCCAACACCGGAGCTAATATACCATCGCCCGAGGTCGAATCCCCTGCCCCGCCTGGCCGTTGCACGGAATGTGTCGCGTCGAAGATGACGTGGTAACCTGCATCAGCCATCCAGTACAGTGAGCGCATATCGGCAACGATGTTGTTATATCCAAACGTGGTACCACGCTCGGTGAAGCAAAATTGTGAATTACCGAACGCGATCAGTTTGTCGG
>JBLMXH010000169.1:0-15472 GCA_050257685.1 Nitrospirota bacterium | reverse complement strand
CCAGTCGCAGGTTTGCCCCGTGCCGCCGCGGAGCTCGGGGTGATACGCATCGATGAGTACATCGCAATCTCGGAACGCTGCTGCATGTTGTGGCTCAAATTGCGCATCAGTCGAGAGCGCGCGAATCACCCGAAATTCTCGAGCCAGTTCGCTGAACGATTCCGGAGTCGCATGTCCATGCAATTGAACGCACCGAAGGCCGGCAATCTCCGCGATCTTGCGAATTTCTTCCGGATTGGCATCCACGAAAACGCCTACAGCGCACGTTCGCACAGGTAGCGTGTCCAGAATTCCGCGAACAAGAGCAGGCTCCACGTAACGCGGGCTCGCCGCATTAAAGTTGAATCCAATTATGTCGGCGCCGAGTTCATCGCACCCGCGTGGATCGCTCGCATTTGTGACTCCGCAAATTTTGATCTGGATTGGGAGCGCATGCATCTTGCGTGCTGCCGCGGCATCCTGCCGCGGTGTTGGGCGATCGGCAGAGCTGCCGATCGCGGCACGCTGGAAGCGTGCGCTCCCGATTAAATCACGCACCGCCGCTTCGGGATCAGGCGCGCGCATCAGCGCTTCCCCGACGAGAAAACCGCGGAACCCAAGCTCTCGTAGATGGCGCAGGGAGTTGGAGTTCTGGAATCCGCTCTCGGAGATCATGATGCGATCTCGTGGAGCTTCGGCGATCAAACGCTCGCTCGTCTGCAACGAGGTTCGAAACGTCCGGAGATCGCGGTTGTTCACGCCGATTATGCTTGCGCCTATCCTCACGGCGCGATGCAGCTCTTCCGACGTGTGCACTTCCACTACGGCATCGAGACCAAGTTTGTCCTCCGCGATTCTGCGCAGTTTTGACAATGCAGCGTCAGCAAGAGCTGCCGCGATCAACAACACAGCATCGGCACCGACAGCAGCCGCTTCGTAGATCTGTATTTCGTCAATGACAAAATCTTTGCGCAAAAGCGGAAGGGCCGTGACCGCGCGAATCGCGCCGAGATCGAGAATCGAACCGCCAAAGTATTGTTCGTCCGTCAGGACCGAGATGGCACAGGCGCCGCCGCGCTCATATCGCGTGGCAACGTCGGTCGGGGACAGATCACTGCGGATCGTTCCCGCTGATGGCGACCGGCGTTTGAATTCCGCGATAATGTTGACCCCTCCTGCTCGGTTCGACTGGAGCGCTCGCAACAATCGATGCGGCGGCGCATTTTCCCGTGTTGCTAAAGCACGATCACGAAAATCTCGCGCAGGCGCGTCGGCCTGAAGCCGTGCTACGACTTCCCGCTTTCGATTAAGTATCTCCGAGAGAATACTGGCCATCAGCTCCGATTTGTTTCGCGAATCAGCGCCTCCAGCTTCGATTCCGCCTGTCCACTGTCGATGCTTTCGTGCGCCATCGCTGCTGCGCTTTGAAAATCATTTGCTATGTCGGCCAGATACAGCGCTGCAGCGGCGTTGATGATGGCAAGGCCGCGAGCAACAGCAAAATCGCCACTTTTTTCACCGTGCAAGATTGCGCGGGTCACTCGCGCATTTTCAATCGGGCTTTCGTAGCGTCCATTAACCGATCGGCGTTTTAGTCCAAAATCCTCGGGTGAGATGGTAAACGTCTCTGCACGTGTGCGCGCCGAGCATGCTGTGACAAATGTTTTGCCCGTAATCGTTACTTCATCGAGACCGTCGGCGCCGTGAACGACCCATGCTTTTTTCACCCCGAGAAGCCCCAGCGCGGATGCGACTCGCTCTACGAGCGAATGATGCCACACGCCCAGAAGTTGAAAGGGGGCATGCGCGGGATTTGTCAGCGGCCCAAGCAAATTGAACGTCGTATGTAGGCCAAGTTGCCGGCGCACCTGTGCAACACGCGCCGTCGCGCGATGGAACTGCGGCGCAAACATAAAGCAGATTCCCTGCTCGTTGAGACAACGCTCCATTCTTTGCGAAGACGCAGCAGTGTTGACGCCGAGAGCTTCGAGGAGGTCGGCACTCCCGGATTTCGATGACGCCGCACGCGCACCGTGCTTCGCCACAGGCAAACCGGCACCCGCGATGACAAACGCTGCAGCTGTTGAAACGTTGAACCGCTTGGCCGCGCTCGAGCCTGTTCCTGCGGTATCGATGAAGCGCTCGTGCCGCGAATGCAGAGGCATGGCGCGTTCGCGCATCGCTTCGGCCATGCCAGCAAGCTCGTCGACCGTTTCCCCTTTGGCTGTCAACGCGACAAGCGCCGCTGCTATTTGCGCGTCTGTGGCAGCTGGATCAAGCAATGCATCGAGAAATTTTGCCGCGTCGGTGCGCGAAAGATTCTCGCCGCGCACAAGACGCATCGTTGTCTCGCGAAGATCGAGATTGCCGGTTTCGTTTACCATGACTCGCAGATTCATCCCGTCCTTAGCTGACTCGCCATTGCGAGCGCCTTCATCATTGCGCGCGCTTTGTTAATCGTTTCTTCGTATTCCCGCTGCGGGTCTGAATCGGCAACGATACCGGCGCCAGCCTGGAAGTAGGCACGCTGGTTTTTCAACACTGCACATCGCAGTGCGATGCAGGAATCAAAATTCCCGTCGAACCCAAAATAACCGATGGCGCCTGCGTAACAGCCGCGCCGCGTTTTCTCCAATTCGCTGATGATCTGCATTGCGCGGATTTTCGGCGCGCCGGAGACCGTTCCCGCGGGAAAGGTAGCTCGAACTGCATCGAACACGCTGCAACCGCTGCGGAGGCGGCCCACTACATTGGACACGATATGCATCACATGGCTGTAGCGCTCGATTTGCATGAACTCGGTCACTCGAACCGAGCCGACTTCCGCCACTCGGCCAACGTCATTGCGTGCGAGATCGACCAGCATGATGTGCTCGGCGAGCTCCTTTGGATCGGCCAGCAGCTCCGCGGCATTAGCGTCGTCTTGCGCGGGAGTGAAGCCGCGCGCGCGCGTCCCTGCGATCGGACGGATCTCGACAGTGTCACCCGTCAACCGCACATGCATCTCGGGTGAACTACCAACGAGTGAGAAATCGGCACCGAAGTTCAGACAAAACATGTACGGAGAAGGATTGATAAAACGAAGGCAGCGATAGAAATCGAGAGGTGTGCCGCTGAACAATGATTCGAATCGTTGCGATAGCACCACCTGGAAAATGTCTCCCGCCAGGATGTATTCCTTTGCGCGGTTAACTGCGCGTTTGAAATCCTCCGGCTCGAAATTGCTCTGGTAAACGGATTTCAGTTCCTCTTTTGTGATCGGAACGACTGCGAGCTGGGTAGCTTCGGCGAGTTTACCCGCGATTTCATTAATCGATTCTACCGCCCGCGAGTAAACCGTCTCAGTCTCGCCATCCTCCAGGAAGGCGTTGAGTACAATTTTTAAGCTGCGCAGCTGATGATCGAAAATCAGAATGGCGCTTGGAATCATCAAAAGCGCTTCGGGCAATCCAAGTTCATCCCGAGTTGAAAGTGGAACTTTTGGTTCGAAAAAGTGGATCGCTTCGTAACCAATGAAACCAACGGCACCGCCGGCAAACCGCGGCAGTTCCGGACGCGCTACAAACCGATAACGGCTCATCAATTTCTGTACTTCGTCGATTGGACCTCGGGTTATTTGCAGTCGGCGTTCCTTTTCGCCCTCGATGACTCGAACCGCGCGCCCGTGACTCTGCATCACCACACGGGGATCGATGCCAATGAACGAAAATCGTCCCGAGACATCGTTCTTTTCAGTGGATTCAAAAAGGAAGCTGTAACCACCGCAGTCCAGTTTCTTGAAAGCTGAAACTGGCGTCTCTCCGTCGGCGATAAACTCTGCAAAGACAGGAATGATGTTGCCCTGCTTCGCGAGCTCGACGAATTCGCCCAAAGTCGGAGTGATTGGCGGTGTCATGTGCTGTGGTGCGTTAGCTTGGCTTTCTTGGTGCCAGCACGTTGCTGAGATCTTGGTGCGTGCTCAAAAGCTTGCCGGCAAAATGCCGGCTTCGGCGACCAACATGGTCGCGCTCCCCTTCGCATCGAATTTTGAAAAAAACTGTTTGTATGCTGAGCTGGGGAGCGCGAGCATTCTGCTCGCTGTGGCCGGCATTTTGCCGGCAAGCCATACTAAGCAGATTGCAGTCGCGGCGAATTTTCATAGGCAAACTGAGTTGTGCGGCATCGCTCCACTCGTTGGTTCGATCGCGAGAAATCGCGCCAGAATTTTCTTCCCGTCACGGGTAAGCACGGATTCGGGGTGAAACTGCACCCCGTATACGGGGAATTCGCGATGACAGAGCGCCATGATTTCTCCGTCATCGCTTTCTGCGGTGATTTCGAGACAGGCGGGTAATGAAGTTCGCTTGACCACAAGCGAATGATATCGGCCAGCCTCGAATGACATGGCCAAATCGGAAAAGAGACTGTTCCCGTTATGCGTAATCGTCGATGCCTTTCCGTGCATCAGCCTCGAAGCGCGAATGATTTGTCCGCCGTATGCTTCGGCGATGCATTGATGCCCCAGGCAAACACCCAATATTGGAGTCCGTGCACCAAACGTCAGAACGACGTCTTTACTGATCCCTGACTCGCGCGGTGTGCACGGCCCTGGCGAAATGCAAATACGTTCCGGCGCTAATGCCTCAATTTCCTTCAACGAAATCGCGTCATTGCGCCTAACGACAAGTTCACAGCCAAGCTCGCCGAAATACTGCGCGAGGTTGTAAGTAAACGAATCGTAATTATCGATCAGCAGTAGCATTTTTCGATTGCGTAATTGTCATTCTGAGCGGAGCGAAGCTGCAACGCAGCGGACAAAGTCCGCAAGGCCAGGCTTTCAATCTCTGGTCTTCTATTGGACCGATTTCGTTTCACAAATAGCCAGAGATGTTTGAAGGCTCTGGCCTCATGCTTCGCATTTCGTTGCAGCGCTTCGCCCAACATGACAATACTAGTTAGGCCGTTGGGTTCGAATGCCGCGCCTGTTCAAGGAGTGACGGCTTCCCAGCCGTCATCTTGCGATGGCTGACCCAGCCGCCGTTCGTTGTCATCACATCGTGAATCGCTCGAACCTCATTCACGAGTTCAAGATATTGCGACGGCGTTAACGCTTGTACGCTGTCGGAAAGCGCGAGCTCAGGCTGGTTGTGGACTTCAATCATGAGGCCATCTGCGCCGGCTGCCACCCCCGCCCTTGCCAAAGGCGTAACCATGTATGCCGTGCCGGTGCCGTGGGAAGGGTCGACGATGACTGGCAAATGGGAAATGCGTCGGATCGCCGGCACTGAAGCGAGATCGAGCGTGTTCCGCGTGTGCTGCGCGAACGTGCGCACACCGCGTTCGCAGAGGATCACATTGTAATTGCCTTCAGCCATGATGTATTCCGCCGCGAGTAACCATTCCTCGAGCGTTGCAGCCATGCCGCGCTTCAACAGCACAGGCAACCTGGATCGGCCGGCGCGCTTAAGCAGCGAGAAGTTCTGCATGTTGCGCGCGCCGATTTGGATTACATCGCCATATTTCTCAATAAGATCGATATGCGATTCCTCGACGGCTTCAGTCACAACCTTCAGCCCGAACTCCTCGCGAATGGCTGACATAATTTCCCACCCTTTCTCGCCCAGACCCTGGAAGGTGTAAGGCGACGTTCGAGGTTTCCAAACACAGCCACGAAAAAAACGCGCACCACTCTGCTGGACGGTTTTCGCGATCGCGAACGCCTGATCGCGACTTTCAATCCCGCACGGCCCAGCGATGATTGCGAGTTCGCGGTCGCCAATCATCGCGTCGTCTACGCGAACGACGGTTTTATCCGGTCGCAAATCGAGCGTTACTAACTTGTATGGCTTGGTGACGCGGATGACTTCCGCAACACCGGCCAGATTTTCAAAACGCCGACCATCGACCGGGCCTTCATTGCCAGTGATCCCGATCGCCGTACGCGTCGCTCCCGGCATGGCATGCGCGCGGAACCCGACTGCCTCAACAACGTTGACCACTGCATCGATTTCCGATGCCGTGGCGCCCGGTTTCATTACGATTAACATTTGATCATAAGTGGTTGGATTTATTTCGACAGACGCAGAGACAGATCTCGTGCGAGAGAGATGAATCAGCGTCCGTTAAGAAAACGGTCGCTTTCTATCGCCAGATTCCGAGCGCCGACGCGAAGATGCACCGCGAGCCATTTGCGGCTTGTGCTAAAGCAAGCGTACCAGCGCTCATTAGTGAAAAGGATAGAGACGATCCGATGAATTGTCGACTACAAATATGAACGTTTGGTAACAGCAACGTTACCAAATCGCAGAACCGTGCGCGCAATGCAGTGCAGCCGTGGCTCCAGCCAATATCGATACCGGTACTGAATGCTTGCGACAAGAACGCTAGTAATTGTTGCCTCAATTCTCGCTGCGGGAATGATCGTGGCACCCGTGTTTGCACTAAAAGTGACTGAGCCGGCGGCTGCTTCGCACGGGTATCCCGGGTTATGCGATATGAACGGCAAGAAACTCGCTGACGGCGAATTCCGGCAATGGATAGAAAACAATCAGTTGCATGTTGTGATCACCTACAAATTTTCCGCCGGCGAGGTCTACGAGGAACACTCGCAATTTCGACAACAATCAGAGCTGATTCAGGAAAAGTGGTCCTGGAAAGAAACGAAACACGGAAAGTCGCAGCGAGAGTTCGCTGTGGACTTTCTGACTGGAATTGCTAGCGCACATATCAGCCAGGATCATAAGGACGTTACCAAAAAGATTAAAATTGAACCCGGCCGGACGTTCGCCGGGTTTGGATTTAGCCTTGCCTTGAGTAATCTGCGCAAACGCCTGCTACAGGGCGAACAGGTTCAACTCAAGGCAGTCGGTTTTTCGGATTTCCCGACGCTTGGCCCACAGGTTGTAACAGTGACAATCTCTCATGAAGGTGTTGACCGTATGAGAATGTCGGGACGCTCGCTGAAGGGCGATCGTTTCACGATCCATCCGGAAGTTCCGTTCATCGCGAAATTCTTCGTTAACGTGCCCGACACAAGAATCTGGCTAACCAATCCTGCGCCGGCAGGCTTTCTGCGATGGGAAGGACCAATCGTGTTACCGACCGATCCGATCGTTCGTGTCGATTTGCTTTCGGGTGAAAAAAGCGGACCGGCGGAGTCGGCGGGAACCTAAACGCCAGCGCAGATCTGCCCTTCACAACCCCCGTTGCGGGCGATTACGATCGCTTTCATGAACGGCTCCGAAATCTCTCCAGCTTTGGTCTTCTTCGTCGGCAATTACTTTGTCACCTTTTTCATCATCGGTCTGATTGCCGCGGGAATATCGCTTCTCACAAAACCCAAGCCTCTGCGAATCAGCGACGTGGCCGAAGCGTTGCTTTCATACCATCTGCTTTTCGCGATTGGAATAAACAATCTGATCAATTTCGTGTTTCATGTGTTCTTCGGTGGGATTGCGGCGAAGTTCATCGGCTGGCAAGACAGCCCGTTTCAGGCAGAAGTGGGATTCGCAAGTCTGGGCGTGGGAATTGCAGGAGTCATTGCGTTCAAAGCGAGCCTGCCGTTTCGTGTCGCCACATTGATTCCGCCCTGGTGTTTTTCGTTAGGCGCAGCCGGCGGTCACGTCTATCAAATGATCGTCGCGCACAATTTCGCGCCCGGTAACGTGGGGCTGGTTCTCCCAATTGACATACTCATGCCGATTGTCGGGTTCGTGTTCTTGTGGCTCTCCTACAAACATCCCTTGCCTCAGACTGTTTATCGCCGGTTGATGTAGCGCTGCCTGGATACGGTGATAAGTACCACCGGATTTGCTGCCTCCCCCGCCGTTACTTAACGCGCAGAGCTGCTTTTAGAAGCGACACAACTCCGTGGCGAGCACCGGTTCGCTGCCCCCCCGCACTTTTTGGAGCAATGGTTTCGATTCGCACGTGCATGATCCTTGCTCACAGCAGCGGCGATCCCCGCTCGAGCGCGTCAGGTAATTTGAAAACGAAAGACACCGGCGTGACCTAGCGCGAATTCAGCTTTCAGCTTTTCCACCCCGCGCCCGATGCTCGCGACGAGAGTGACCTTCTTACCGCGCGCTGAAAGCTTTGGAATTCGCGAAGCGAATGGAGTGCCCTTTCGCGGTCAGATGCCCAGAACCTGACGCAGCGGCGATGGTTTCGCCACCAGATCAGCGAGCGAATATCGATCTAGGACGGCGAAGAACGCGGCTGCCGCTTCATCGAGTACGCCCTTGAGGCGGCAGACGCTGCGTATTCGGCAGGGGCCTTCCCGCATTCTCTTGCATTCGATCACTCTCTCACTTTCCTCGCCCAGGCGGACAACGTCGCCGACGCCGATCTCATCGGCTGGGCGTGCAAGGGTGAAACCGCCGCCAATTCCGCGATAAGTCTCCAGGTAGCCGCTGCGTCCGAGATCATGCACGATCTTGACCAGATGATGGCGAGAAATACCGAAAGCCAGTGCCACTTCATCAATCGTGATCCGGGCTGGACTGCACAAGGCCGCGTGCATGAGGACGCGGAGAGAATAATCGGAATAGGCGCTGATCTGCACCGGGCGACTCTGTTTGGAAAAATGAGAAATATCAAGCTAAAAATGTATTTGCAGTACATGTTTAGGCAGCCTACATATTAAACCATGAAAAATATCGCTCCTGAAACTCCAGTGGGAGAAGTTGTACGGGCTTTCCCGGCTCGCTCCCGTGTATTTGAAAATCTCGGAATCGACTATTGCTGTGGCGGAAAACAATCTCTAGCTGAGGCCTGCCGGGGCAAAGGCCTTGATCCCGCGACGGTTGTGGCGATGTTAGGCGCGCTCGATCGGGCAGCGCAAGAAACCCAGGCTGATCCTGACGCGCTGACGCTGAGCGAGCTCTGCGATCACATCCAGCGGGTCCATCATAATTATCTCCGTGAAGAATTGCCGCGCCTTGATTTCATGACGCAAAAGGTCGCCGCCATACACGGCGATGCCGAGCCGCGGCTGCTCGATGTACGACGCGTGTTTGAGGTTTTCAGCGAAAAGATTTCCGCGCATACCGCTGAGGAAGACGAACAAGTCTTTCCCGCGATCCGCCAATTGGAAGCAACGAACGGAGACAAGACGGCAAGCCTCTCGACCCTGAAAACCGAATTTGCCAAGCTAGAGTCGGAGCACAAAAACACCGGGGCGGCGTTGGCTCAGTTCAAAGAACTAACCAACAGCTACACACCACCCGACTGGGCCTGTGGAACTCTGCGCGCGCTCTACGATGCCCTGCGCCGGATCGAACGCGACATCCATCAGCATATTCATGAAGAGAACAACGTCCTCTTCCCAAGGACGCTGGCCCTTTGATGATGGCTTCATGCCTTTTCTGCATGACTAATGAACATGCTCAGCGCACGATCATCCCGGACTCGACGCGCACACGGTGAGGAATTTAAGACTGATGAAGTTCGCGCCGGCAAAGTCAACACTTAAAGAGGGACATGCCGGCATGGAACTGGAGATTCCAGAACCGCTTCGTTTGCGCGAAGAGGCCATCTGCGCGCCCCTGAGATATGCAGCTGGGACCGGCGGAATGACCGCGGAAGCCGCCGAGTTACTGGAAGCTATTCTCTTGCCGCACCTCGCGAAAGAAAGAGCGGACATCTTGCGACCCCTCGCGCTTTTGCCGTCTCTGGCGCGAGGAGCTTTTTCTCCCGAGATGGCCGAGGTTCTTCCAAAGATCGACGAGCTGAAGCAGCACTTGCACGAATTACAAATCGAGCACGCGACCATTCTCTCGGCGATCAAACGCTTGGTCGCGGCCGCACGCGAGGAAGGCAAATCGCAGCATGCACGATTCGCGGAGCGGCTTCTTTTTCGCGCCTGGCTCGATGAATCGGTTTTTAGTGCTTTGGCGATTTTGATCGGCAAGTACGTACAACTGCGCCTACATCCGAGCGCGACTTCCGCAGAAGCTGAAGCTACGGTTCGCCGGCTCATCGAGTTTCAGGTCCCGGAGTCCCTTCGACTTGATCACGCTCAATTGAGCGCAGCTTTATCCAATGCAGCGCAGGCCGCAGGCCGGACCAGGATAGCGGCGGAAAAAATTGTCCAGTTGCTGGAAGCGCACGTGCAAAAGGAAGACCGAGAGGTCTTGCAGGTCCTGGGCTTGCTCGCTCCTTTGGCGAAGCGACGTGTCGATCTCGCGGCAGAAGATTTATCTCGATTAGACGATCTCGAGCTAAGTCAATGTGCCCTTAACCGGCAACACGCGGCACTCGCCGCGGCCGGGGAACAACTGCTCGCGATTGCGCGTGAAGAAAACGCCCAAGAAGTGCTGGAATTCGCCGAATGGCTGCTTTTACGGATTCGCCTCGACGAAGAAATCCTTTATCCTGCGGCGTTATTGATCAGAAATTATCTCAGGATTCAAGGTCGCATTCCGAGTGACCAGCGAGTCACTGTGACTTAATACAGCTGTGCAAACAGTTGCTGAACCAAATCTCACAGGACTCAAACTCTCACCCGGTAAAATGCCGGGTCACTGGCTGCTCGCGCGGCTCGGCAAAAGGGTATTGCGTCCTGGGGGCTTAGAACTCACGCGATGCATGCTCGAAGCACTCGCCGTTCAGTCGTCCGATGCCGTCGTGGAATTTGCGCCAGGCCTGGGTGTAACTACCCGCTTGGCTTTGGATCGCCATCCGGCTGCTTACATTGGGATCGAAGCTGACGAAACAGCCGCAGCTCGAGTCCGACCTTTGCTGTCGGGTTCCAATCAGCAATGCCTGGTGGGCACCGCCGCGAAAACGTCGCTGGCGCAAAACTCAGTCACGGTCGTTTACGGAGAAGCCATGTTAACCATGCAAGGACAGGCGCAAAAACGCCAGATCGTGCGCGAAGCAGCACGGCTTCTAAAACCTGGTGGCCGTTACGGCGTGCACGAGCTGTGCCTGGTCCCAGACAATTTGGATGACAGCATCAAACAAGAAATTCAACGCGCTCTTTCACAATCGATCCGTGTGGGTGCCCGACCGCTGACTGCAGAGGAGTGGCGCGGTATTCTAGAAGCGGAAGGTTTCGAGGTTATCATGGAAACGCTTCGCCCAATGCGATTGTTGGAAGCTGAACGACTGATCCAGGACGAAGGCTTTTGGGGCGCTCTCCGGTTTGGCTGGAATCTTTGCCGGGACCAGGAGGCTCGTCAGCGGGTGTTGGCGATGCGTCGGACGTTCATCAAATATCATTCCCATCTGGCAGCCGTCATGTTAGTCGGCATCAAAGGTTCAAACAGCACTCAAAGGAAAGATTCAACACTTCAGCGAGCCAACGCGGGCGAACTCTTCGCTGCTCTGGGGAAATCGGGGAGCAAGCGTTGAATTTCAATGTTTGATCACATATGTGAGCAAACATTGAAATGGGCAGGTGACGGAAGTGAGGTTTCACAGTGCGAAAGATCCGACGGATTTCGCGGGTTCGATCGGCGTGTCATCTGCCATCGATCTGCAATCACCTTGCGCAGTTTCCATCGTGATCGTGTTGATAATCATGAAAAGAACGAATCTGCAGCCGCCGCGCGAAAGTCGGAAGCGACATTGATGACGCCAACGGACTTGCCCCAAAAATGTGTGCGACGAGCACCGCGATTCGACAGTTGCGCGAACGCCTTGCTGTCGTGCCTTGATTTCGATTAGGCTCACGGCCATGCATCGCGGGCTTTTTTCCCTGCTACTGTTCGTTCTGTTGCTCCTGCTCCAGTCGAAACTCTTCTCCACGTCCCTGATCCAGGACCGCGCAGACCATTTTCTCGCGCTGGCGAATGCCGGGTACCAAGCGGTTTACAAAGTAAACAGCGAAGCACAATGGAATGCGATGACCGACGTTACACCTGAGCATGACGCCGCAGTCGAGGCGACGGGCAAAGCGTTTGCCGCATTCAATGGAAATGCCGCGATCATCAATGAAGCGCGTGAACTGCTGAAGCATCAGAAAGAACTTAACGAGATCACAGTGCGCCAGCTGAAACAGCTGCTGTTAAATGCAGCCGAAGGACCAATGACAAAGCCGGACCTGGTGGCGAAGCGCGTCGCCGCCGAAACCAAACAGGCGTCGTTGATGAACGGGTTTGAATACAAACTGAACGGCCAGAAAATCACCGCTAACCAAATCGACGACAAACTGGAGAAGAGCACCCATCTCGCTGAGCGCAAAGCAGTTTGGGAAGCGTCGAAGGAAATCGGGCCTGCGTTAAAGCAAAATCTCGTGACACTGCGCGACCTGCGGAACGGCGTCGCAAAGGAGATGCAGTATCCCGATTACTTTTCGCTCCAAGTCGCCGCCTACGGAATGACGACCGACGAGATGCTCAAGATGCTTGAGGATTGGATGGCAACCCTGCGTCCGCTGTATTTGCAACTGCATACCTGGGCGAAATACAAACTCGCCGAGAAATTTCATCAGCCGGTGCCGAAGAAAATCCCTGCGCACTGGATCACCAATCGCTGGGCACAGGAGTGGCCAGGCCTCGTCGAAGCAGCAAACATCGATAAGTACTTCGAAGGCCGAAAACCCGAATGGATCATCAAGACGGCCGAACAATTTTATACGGGGCTCGGGTTCTCGCCCTTACCGCAAAGTTTCTGGGAAAGATCAGATTTGTATCCGGTTCCATCTGACTCGAAGCGGAAGAAAAACACGCACGCCTTCTGCTTCCATATCGATCTTGAGAATGACATTCGTTCCTTGCAAAGCATCGAACCGAATTCGCGGTGGTTTTTTACCGCGCACCATGAGCTCGGGCATGGCTACTACTTCAAGGCTTACACGCGGCCGGAGGTTCCATACCTGTTGCGACTCGGAGCGGCGCCTGGATTTCATGAAGGCGTAGGCGAATTGATCGCGCTCGCATCAAGCCAAGTACCTTATTTGCAAGCGCGCGGTGTTTTGCCACACGAATTCAATGCCGATAAGACCGCGTTCCTGCTGGATGACGCGCTCGCCCGCTCGATTCCATTCATTTATTTCTCTTGCGGAACCATGCCGCACTGGGAGGCGGACATCTACGCGCACAATTTACCTCCGGACCAATGGAATGCACGCTGGTGGAAATACGTCAGTGATTTTCAAGGCGTCGAACCGCCGGAGTCACGCGGTGAACAATTCTGCGACGCCGCTACCAAAACGCACATTAACGATACACCGGCGTATTATTACAACTACGCGTTCGCCACGGTATTTAAGTTTCAGCTGCACGACTACATCGCACGCAAAATTCTCCATCAGCCACCGCAATCATGTAATTACGCCGATAACAAAGAAGTGGGTAAGTGGCTAAATGACATTTTGAAAAAAGGCGGCACCGAAGATTGGCGCAAAGTTTTAAAGGAAGCCACCGGCGAAGACATCTCCACTCGCGCAATGATGGAATACTTCAAGCCGCTGATGAGCTGGCTTGAAGAACAAAACAAAGGCCGCCAAATCGGCTGGGAATGATCGGTGTCTAAGGTGGATCGGTTTCCCCGATTCAAGATTCGGCGAAAGACGGGCAAAGAATCGTCGAAGGCACAAACATCATCGCAAACCCACTGACTCCCAACGCGTTCAGAGAACGCGTTCCACCTACATTGAATCAACGCAGCGCCTGATTCTGATGTCAGTGGTTCATCTTTGCGGCGGCTTTCATGATTTCAGCCTGTACCACCGGCATGATGTCTGCCATGTACGCACCAAATTTCTGCATCGCCGATTTTCCAACGGGTGAGCCATAAAAATCGGCTAACGCCTTCAGCTCGTCAGTTGTGAAATTTTTTACCATCGCATCTACCATCGCTTTCGATAACGCGGCAATATCCACCTCGGTAGTCATCACTTTCTTGAATTGCTCGCGTTGATCGGCTGGAAGGGTTGCAGCCATTTTATCAGCCATGTCCTCGAACAGTGCCTTGGGCGGGCTAACCTGTAGATAGCGTTCGGCTTCTTTGCGTCGCGTTTCGGGAGTGTCAGGAGCGCTAAAAACGAAGGCGGAGGAAATAAATAGCATGACGGCTACGACGATGATTTGCTTGTACATGGCCGGACTCATAACGTCGCCGCGCTACGAAAGCGATCTTTTTTCTAGAACTGTTCCTGGTGAGTATAGAGGCGCTTGTGCCAAGCGCCTGATTGACTTGAACGCTCGACTCCGAAAGATTTCGCGAGTTGACAGAAGTGCCGCTACAACACGCATTTGTATTGTATGCGCGTGCTTGTTTTAACCGGCGCCGGTGTCTCGGCTGAAAGCGGTATCCCAACTTTTCGCGGAAAGGATGGCTACTGGAAGAATCTTGATCCGGCGAAACTAGCGACACCGGAAGCGTTCGCACGCGATCCAGAATTGGTTTGGGAATGGTATCGCGAACGGCGTCAGCGCATCCGCAGTGCGCGACCGAACGCGGCGCACGCGACAATCGCAAAACTCGCCCAGCACACGGATGATTTCCTGCTCGTCACGCAGAACGTGGATGATCTGCACGCGCGCGCTGGTGTGCCTGCGAAAAAGATGGTGCAGATCCACGGCGACATTTTCGTTACGCGGTGTTCGCGCTGCGAATTCGCGAAACACGATCAGCCTTCGCAAGGCTATAACGTGGGAGGCGAGCACGAGGGCGAGGAGCAAGATGCCGCTTATGGAGTGCGCGAACATGTTCGCGCTTTCAAAACGGCGACATGTCGCCGCACTCCAAAATGTCCGGAATGCAATGCGCCCATGCGGCCAGGAGTCGTCTGGTTTGGTGAACAACTGCCATGGAACGAACTGCAACGGATTGAAAATTTTCTGGATCGCGGAGCTTGCGACGTCGTGATCGTTGCCGGGACCACTGCGACGTTCGGTTACATCATAGATTGGGCGCTTCGAGCCAGCAGCAGCGGCGAGGGCGCAGTAGGGCGGGCAGCCTCGTGCACGCCATTTGAGGGAGAACGGCGCGCACGAGAGTGCGCTCCCTATCAATTGATTGAAGTGAATCCTGAGGAAACGCCGCTCTCAAGATTCGCAACGATGCTAATACGCGAACCCGCTGCGATAGCCCTGCCGCGCATTGTCGATGAATTGATCAGAAATCGGTGACGCTGTTCTCTGGGGAGCACACGCTGCCAGCGTGTAGTTCGCGGCAGCTTGCCGCGAATCCGTGGCAAACACAGTCGGCGTGGAAAGCATGCATTGGGCAAGCTGCCGAATGCTACAGGCCAGCGGCCTGTCCTCCCCGGAAACAGAACGCGTCTGTTTTGATTCGATACTCCTTTTACCCGCTGATCCAGCGCAGATATCGTTCGGCGGAACGCGCAACGGCTGCTTTAGCGTCGGCGAGAACATTCGCTTTCCACCACGCACCGTAGATTTGTTCGAATGCGAACGGCTCAATTGTTTTCACGATGCGATGGATCGCCGCGGGTCCGAGCGGAATTAGGTTCGGATAGCTGCGCATGAAGCTGATGTATCGGCGATCTTGCACGACCTGAATGATGTCGCCTGTAAGCAGCGCGCCTCTGCTGTCCGCACCG
>JBLMXH010000168.1:0-8494 GCA_050257685.1 Nitrospirota bacterium | reverse complement strand
CTTTTTCGTTCGCGGGCCGACTTCAGATGAATGATCACGCACACTGGTATTTGATCCTGTATCTGGAGGCGCAGACGCCACATTCGTCACAATCCTGTTCGTTGGCGGGCTGCTTTCCGATGCGCGATCACGCGTTTCGCTACTGAATGCCGTCATCGGAGGCACGCCGGTGACTTGAGTGTTCGGGCCCGTGTCAAAACCTGCCGGCGATACGTAAGTGGGAACTGTGAACAGATTAGATCGGTCTGGTCCTGGCATCGTAGTGTCGGTCCTACTTACTCCTGTCGGCTGAGTTACATTCGCGAGAAGTCCCTGTGGACGAATAGTGTCTACCCCGTTGCCGGGTTGTGGTTCGCCGCGAAACAACCAGACCGCCGTCGCGCCTAAAAGAAGACCGGCAGTCGCTGCTCCAACCAGTTTGGGGTTGCGCTGTGACCAGCGCCAGATCCTCGCTGGTGGTGAAACCGGTCGGGCAACAATTGGACGACCTTCGAGCCAGCGTTCCAGATCGGCTGCGAGATCCCCGGCGGATTGGTAGCGCGCTTTCGGATCACGTTCGAGACAGCGTGCGCAAATCGTCTCTAAATCCCGATCGAGGGATGGTGCCACCGAACGCAATTTGGGCGCCTGCGTTTCAGATGCCTGCCGAATCACGGAAACCGGATTGGAACCCAGGAACGGCGGACGTCCGGCAAGCAAATTGAACAGAACTGCGCCGAGACTGTACACATCGGCAACTGGCGTAAAATCGACGGCTGCGTGACCGGCCTGTTCCGGGGCGATAAAACCTGCGGTTCCGAATGTAGTCAGCGATCTTGTAAGATCGTTGTTCCCGTCGAGAAGCTTCGCCAAACCAAAGTCGCTGACCAGTGGCTCGCCTCGATCGTTGAGCAGAATATTTCCGGGTTTTAAATCGCGATGGAGAACGCCGCGGCCGTGAGCATAGTCGACAGCGTGCGCGACTTTTACCATAAGTTGCACGCACGTCCGCGGCTCACCGCGGAGAGAAGCCGCGTTCTCCTGCAAGCTTCCCTTTTCGGCGAACTTCATGCTGAAAAACGGCAGGCCGTCCTCGCTTTCGGTCACTTCATAAATCGGAAGGATGTTCGGATGATCGAGACTGGCCACCGCCTGTGCTTCGCGCCGGAAACGCTGCAACGCTCCGTGTGAATCAGCTCGATAACTAAGGACCCGTTTTATCGCGACGATGCGCCGGGAATGTCGTTGCCTGGCGCGATAGATCACCCCCATACCGCCGCAACCGATCTGCTCGAGAATTTCGTAATTGCCCAGGAACCACGACTTGTGTGGAGCGTCCACCTCGGCAAGTACGCTTTCGTAAAACGCCTGAGATACCTCGTCACCGCCTTCCAATCCATTGCGCAGGAGGCAAATCACGCAAACTCCGGTCTCGAGTCGTATGGTTGCTCCACACTTGTCGCACTTTGACTCGGGTTCGCTCGCGCTCGTAGCCGAAGTCGAGGCTTTATCGGAGTCTGTCATTGGGTTGGTTCGGTTGCTGTTGCGAGCGACGCGCAAAGATAACGAATTTCGTCGTCAATGTCTGCGGGATTTTCGACAGTTTGCGACACTTCAGCTCGTAGCAGACTTCGGTAACGCTGGCGCATGTTGTGCAGTTGTTTTTTAACCGCAGTGTCAGGGATTCCGAGCTCGGTGGAGAGTTTCGCATATGAAGCCTCGTCGCGTTCCTCTGCAAGATGGGGACTTAACGCTTGGAAGAGCCAAAGTTTGCCTTTGCTTTCACATTCTTCCCGCAGCCGTTGAAGCGCATGTTCCACCACGGTGGCTGCCCACGTGAGATCGAACAGACGCTCGGGTGGCAGGGACTCGAGTGCTCGAATCGGGATGGGTAATTGCGACGGCGCTTCCGCCAACCAATCATCCCAGGAAACAAATTCCACGCCCCCGCCGCGTTTGTGCGCATGAGTTTTCTCGGCGGCATTAACAAGAAAATTCTGAAGCGACTTCAACAATAGCGAACGAAAGCGACCGCGATTACGATCAGCATTCTGCAGCCAGTCGTTCTTGAGAATCGCCACAAAAAAGTCCTGCGTGAGATCTTGTGCGTCTTCAATTGAATAGCCGCGCCTGCGGACGAACGAGAAAATTGGTCGCCAATACGTCCGGCAAAGTTCGGCGAGTGCATCGCGCGCTCTTTGCTCTTCACTCCCGAAATGAGCGGCCGAAAGAATCAAGCTCCAGCGGGTAGTTACAAACTCACGCGGTTCGCCCGCACCCTCGTGACCGTTCATCCCGTCCACGAACGAACATTGTGGTTATCGCTCGCGCACACAAGCATAAAGTCGTACCGACACCATTCCGTGTTTTTTTCCATGTACTACGCGGATCGGATGCCGAAGTTTCAGCTATCGTGTCCCGTGACGCCTAACGAGAGTTAACGCTCCTCCATTGACTATGCAATTTTATGCCTAAATGTCGGTATTGACATCCTAGGCGAAAGTCCCTAATGATGCATGTCCGACTTCGTTAGGCTGTTTGATGTGACAAGCGAACTTCAAGAAGCGGACTGGAATCGGCTCCTGCGCAGGATTCAGTCGGGCAAGTGCACTCCGTTTTTGGGAGCGGGTGCCTGCTATGGTGCGCTTCCTTTGGGAGCCGATGTCGCAGAAGAGCTTGCGCAGCGCTACAGCTACCCATTCCCGGATCGAGACCTGGTGCGTGTTGCCCAGTATGCCGCCATACAATCCGATCCGAACGCGCCAAAAGAAGACGTCGTGGACATTCTGCGCGCCGCGGGCCCGCCAAGGTATAACCAACCGCCACAATTTGGGAATTCCGGTGAACCGCACAGCGTGCTCGCCGGTCTTCCATTTCCAATTATTATCACGACGAACTATGACGATTTCATGGTTCGTGCTTTGAAATGGAAGTTGAAAGATGCGCGTCGCGAGATCTGCCGCTGGCAGGACATATTGCAGCACGTGGAATCGATTTTCGAAAAGGAGCCCGGCTACAAACCGACGCCCGCCAATCCGCTTGTGTTTCACCTACATGGTGCGCTGGACGTGTCTGAGTCGCTGGTCTTGACCGAAGACGATTATTTAACGTTCTTGGCGAACATAGCCTCCAAACCAGATCTTCTCCCCGAAGTTGTGCAACAGGCGTTTGCCGCCACGAGTTTTCTGTTCATTGGCTATCGCCTCGGCGACTGGAATTTTCGCGTTCTGTTTCAGACTTTGCGCTCTCGCCAACAATTCAGCAGCATTATGGTCTTGAAGCCCCCGGATGAAACCGATCCGAATCGCGCGGCGCACCAGGCGTATTTCGAAAAATTTTACGGTGCCTTGGACATGAAAATTTTCTGGGGTACGGCACGTGACTTTTCTTCGCAATTGGGTGAGCGCTGGGCAACTTTCGAACAAACCAAAAAATGAGCGCTGAACTCGCTGCCGCCGAATCAAAGGACATTCCGTTGCCGAAAAGCGTCCGCGATTTGGATGACAAGACTTGGGAGCGGTTGTTGAAACGCATCAGAGACGACAAGTGCACGCCCGTCATTGGCTCAGGTGCATGCACAGCGCCGCCCACGGGTGCCGATCCGGCTGAATGGGCGAAATTGAAATACCCTTCGAAGGAACAGATCGCGCTCAAGTTTGCCGCCGATTACGCCTATCCGCTCGAGGACCAAACCAAGCTGGAACGGGTGGCGAAATACGTGGCGGCGACAGATGACATCATGGCCCCGAAAGAAGCATTCGCGGAATATTACGGTAACATTGTGACTCCTAACTTTTCGGCCCTGCCTAACGAGCCGCATCGTGTGTTATCCGAACTTCCCTTTCCAGTTTATCTGACGAGTAACTTCGATGATTGGATGTATCGCGCACTGACCGAATACAAGAAGCGGGATGCGCGGCTTGCGATTTGTCGTTGGAACCGGCATATCCCCGAAAAAGCGCCAAGCTTTGATCCCGAGTTTGCCTATTCAGTAGCGAATCCACTTGTTTATCATTTTCACGGTTGCACGCCATGGGCTGAATCGGCCGTAGTGACGGAGGATGATTATTTTGAATTCCTGATCAACATTTCGCGCGACTACAAGTCACTCGCTCACCGAGTGGATCGTGCGCTCGGAGGCGCGCTGCTCTTCCTCGGTTACACATTGTCGGACTGGGATTTTCTGGTGCTATTCCGGCTATTCGCAAACAAGCTGCGCGACAGCGGTAACACACACATTGCGGTGCAACTCGAGCCTTCTGACACGCCCGGCGACCAGGCCGAGAAAGCGGCCAAGGCCGTGAAGTACCTCGATTCCTATTTCGGCAGTGCGCAGGTGAAAATTTATTGGGGCACCTGTCAGCAGTTTTGCGAGGAACTGCGAATGCGGTGGGAAGCATTCAGCCGGACATGAGCGATTCGCCCTTCGTAGGTCCGCGGCCCTTCGAAAAGGAGGACAGCGATCGGTTCTTCGGGCGCACGCGCGAGACTGAAGAGCTTCTTTCGCTGATCATCGCGCACAGGGCAGTCCTTGTTTATGCGCAATCGGGAGCAGGCAAAAGCTCGTTGTTGAGAGCAGGTGTCATCAATCGTCTGGAGGAACAGCAGTACCAGGTTCTACGATCCGCACGCGTCCACGGCTTACTCCCGAACGACGTCCCGCCTGAAAATGTACAAAACATTTTCGTCTATCATGCGCTTCAGTACTGGGCGGCAAACCTGCCGAGCGGCCAATCGATCAAGGATCATGCCAGGACCACGTTGTCTGAGTTTCTTAAACCGCTTGCTGCTACTCCGGCAACAGATGATGAGACCGCGCCACCGCTAATTGTGATCTTCGATCAATTCGAAGAATTCTTTACGACTAATCAGCATCGCTGGCAGGAACGACGACCGTTTTTCGATCAGCTTGCCCAGGCGCTGCACGACTTGCCAACCATGAAGGTGGTCTTTGTCATGCGTGAGGAGTACATCGCTCAGCTCGAGCCATTCGCAGAGTTGCTCCCGGAAAAATTGCGGCCACGTATGCATCTGGAGCGCCTGCGCGGCAACTCGGCGCGTAACGCGGTGGTGAAACCTTTCCAGAAATGGGGCCTCTCCTTCGATCCAAATGCAGCCGATGAATTGATGGCGGAACTTTCGGAGATTCGAGTAGCAGAAGGGGATAAATTCCGTGAAACCCGCGGCGAATTCGTTGAACCGGTACAGCTTCAAGTGGTCTGCCAATCGCTGTGGGAAAATCTGCCTGTGGAGTGGAAGAACGGACCAACTCCCAGTAGCGACGGATCGCGTCTGATCACGGCCGAATACATCGAACGTTTCGGCGACGTCGACAACGCTTTGGGATGCTATTACGACCGTTCGGTGGAAAGGGCTGCTGCTGCCAGTCAAGGCAGAATTGGTGAAGGTGAATTACGGCGTTGGTTTGGAACCGCTTTGATAACTGCCACAGGAACACGCGGACTTGCCTTCCGCGGGGCGCCTGGAGCTACCTGGAGAATACCTGGTCTGGCGCTAAAGGAACTGGAGGAAGCTCACGTGATACGTCGCGAAGACCGCTCTGGCACAATAACTCACGAGCTTACCCACGATCGATTTATCGAACCAATACAGAAGTCTAACCATAAGTGGCTTACGCAATATCAGGACGCGGAACGCGTTCGCGCCAAATTGGAAGAATACATTAAACGCGAATCAGATGAACCTCTGGATGAGGTGCAACTGCGCGAAGCAGAGGAGTATTTGAGTTCGCCGGCAGCAAACATTCTGGGCGCAAGTCCGGAAGTGCGACAACTTGTTAGGCGCAGCAGGAACCATCTCGACGAAACCAAAAGACGACAAGCTGAGGAATTGGAGGAGGCGCGACAGCGCGCTCGTGAGCAGGAACAACTGCGGAGGGCTGAGGGCGTACGCGTAAAGCTTCTTCTTAGCGTTCTGGTGTTGGGCGTCATCACTCTCCTGGTTGTGGCAGCGCTGGGCTACCTGATAAACGAAAAACGGAAGAGCTGGAAAGAGACTGCCGCGGAACTGGCCAAACAGCGTCAGATACTTATTGAGAAGGGTCAGAGTCTCAGGGAAAACGCCAAAGCAGTTTTGGCTAACGGCACGGAGGATCCAACGAAAGATGTGACCGCGCTCCGGAATCTAGCCATTGCTCTAAACCTGAATCGTGATGATACGGAAGCGGCAAAGCTAGCGCGGAATTTGTTGTTACAGCGCGTTTGGTGTCCGCCTGCCGCGTCGGAAGTCCGCTATCGACGAGATACATTACTGGCAGCTGCGTTCGCTCCGGGCGGGAGCAATAACGAAATTTTTGCCGCGACCGGCGACGGTCAATTGCTCTTCTGGAACGGGCGGGATCTGTCACCAGTACGCTCGTTGTTTGAAAAACCGAAACCGAGGGAGAACGAGATCGTGCAACCGGGGTTTGCCTCTTTCAGTCCTAACGGACAATGGCTGTTCATCATCGCTCCTACCCTCGCATCCGCTGCAACCGCGGAGGCACCTGCACAAGGCGCTGTGCAGCAAATAGCGGGAAAAGGAAACGCCAGCAGCGGCCGCGAACCTTGCAAATTGCAGGTCTGGCGGTGGTCTTTGCAGAAAGGCGCATACGAATCTGCAGGCGAAGAGTTGGAGTTCCAGCGGCTCCGAGGTTCCCGTGTCGTAAACTTCGTCTGGTCTCCCGAATCTGACCGTGTGGTGCTGATCAATATGCGCCTTAACGAGGCCGAGTGTGTTCTTTTCGAAGTGAAAGGAAGTACTTTTCAGCAACTGGTCGATCAATCCGACAAACTCAACAGCATGAAAGTTGTGGCGCTTGCCTTCGCCGCTTACCGTAGCGGGATCGCCACAGTTTCTGTCGATCCGGCAGTGCCTGCACTGCGTAAGGTGAGTTTCGTCGGCGCCGATGATCTTGAAACAATGCCGGGGGCTATGGGCGGACAGGATTCGATTCGATTGGCTGAGGGATTCCAGCCGAACGGCGTGGCGTTCGGCCCCGGTAACGATCAACTCACCCTAACGAGTTGGAGTGGCATCCGGACGCTCAATCTTCCTAATGGAAACGTCACACCCGTTCCTCCTCCGACTTTTCGCGATCAATTCATGCGCATCGTTGTCGGCCCCGGCGACTTTGCCAGGCGCCTGGTGGCGAAATCGCTCTACGGACGAGTCGAAGTTGCAAAAGGAACACAAATGAAAGAACCCGCCGAGCCCGCGATCTTCGGCGGTTCTATTGGAATTGCACAGTTTAGTTCGGACGGGAAACGATTGCTGATTCTATCCGGCGGAATTTGGAATGTGTTCGACAGGATGCGTCTTATCGATGTTAGTCCGTTGTATCGGACGCAGGAGCGGGCATCAGGAACATTCGAAGAAAAGCCCGTTCCTCCATGGTTGGCCGACATTGCAGCAGCGGTGAGCGCGCTTGACACGACTGGCGACGGCGCATTGCTTACGCTGGACACGGTGCGAACGCGGTATCCACAAAGCAAGGCTGGTGATCCCTATGAAGCGGTGTGGAACCGTTTTTTCCCAAATGAATCCGCCACGCTCAAACGATAGGTTCGTTATGGGAAAACCAGTGTATCGAAGACGCTAACGGTTGTCTTAAAGCGTTCAGCGCCCAACTCTCAACGCTCAACGTCCAATCAGGATGGCGGAGGAGCGGCTCGAATCCACACCACGTTGAGGATTGTCATGCCGAGCGAACTCGAGGCATCTCTGGAATTCCTTCGCCCTACCCGAATTAAGCTAGTGCGTTAAAGGCTGAACGCTCAACGTCCAACTCTCAACGTCCAACGCTCAATAAAGATAAAGATGCCGGCGGAGGGGCTCGAACCCACACGACCTTGCGGCCACTGGATTTTGAGTCCAGCGCGTCTGCCAATTCCGCCACGCCGGCTTTTTAGACGGCCAATTTGTAGGGCGTCTGTGTCAGACGCCATTTCCGTGGTCTGGCGTTTCACAGAAACGCCCTACAATCTTGGCCATGCGGGCTCTAGTTTCCGATTAAATCGAGATGTTGCAAACCACGCGGTGGTCCTAAGATTTCACGAAGCAGGATTCCCTCGCGCAAGGTAGATTTCGATGCAAGCAACGTGGCGATGTTCATTTTGAAATCTTCGCGTTTGGTAATTGGCTGAATTGGCGGAGCGGAAATTTCGACAGGCACATTGATATTCGGGGGCTGCTCAAGTGGTGACGTTTCATGAACTTCGAATGCTCTCGCGGCGGAGACTGGCACCTGTGGTGGAGCAATTTCCTGAAAACGTTTCGCCCGTTCAGCGGGATGGCTTTCTTCTTGAGTGACATCGCGTTTCTGTGGTCGTTCCTGAGGGGATCGCCAGGCGCGTGGGGTTATTACCGGCGGCGGCTGCACCGGGGCCAGCGGGCGAGGTGGAATATTGGTACGAGGGAGAACAGGCGGAGGCGGAGTGGAACTTGGCGGCTGACCCAGTGCTTCGAGGAATTTACGAATCCGATCTGCGTCCGATTCCCGTGGCGCTCGTTGAAC
>JBLMXH010000167.1:0-5249 GCA_050257685.1 Nitrospirota bacterium | reverse complement strand
TCCGCCGATCTGCTGGTCTTTGTCGGGAGTGATGCCCCAGTTTGATTGAACAAGGTCTAGAACGCCTAAAGGATCAGCAGCAGGTTGCGCGTAAATCGGACACACACTGACCGGCGAAAATGTGATAAGAATTCCAAGGAGACTGCAGGCGACGCAGGCGCTAAAAAGATATACCACCGCTCCTGGCGGCGACAGCCTCTGTTCTTCGCGGGGTGCAAGAATTTGTCGCCAGAAAATCGCGCCTAACAAAACAAGCGAACAAACCTGAACTGTGTTAATCAGTCTCGAAGAAACTGCGGCATCGCACAATGGTCGAGCGTGCCACAACCACATTGCGCCGACTCCGGAGATCCAACCGACGAACGGATTGGAAATTAACCACCACCACGGGCCAAGTGAGACGGATCGCGGCAGACTCATCAAGACCAACGCGGGTACGATGAGCAACAGCAAGATGTGTTGGAGCATGTGCGCACTAAAAAGGAAGCCTGCTGCCAACCCATTGAGGGGTGAGCTGAGAGTGAGCACAAATACGCCCAGTGCGGCCAGCAAATACATAATTCGCCGATGCAGGCCAAATGCCCATAAATAAGCGACAAGCGCAACGCCGCTTGAGACCAGCACGCCAACATTCCATGTCCACGCAGAAGTGAGAAATTGTTGCGTCGTCATTGCGCTCCTTTTCGCTGGTCAACATCTGCTCCGCCTCTCTCCTTGAAGGCGAGAGGATTGAGGTGAGGGGTTGGAATCTCATGCGCGCGCCAGCCGCGAAACCCCTCACCCTCTCGCTTAAAAAGGGCGAGGCGACCCACCACAAGTCGCGTCTCACGCAGCGTCTCGCAGCTCAGTCTGCGGCTTTCCTGCTTTCCTAATTCAACTTGCTGCGTCGTCATCGTATTAAAGGCCAGAGGTAAACGATCGAAAACACCAACACCCAGACGAGATCGACGAAGTGCCAGTACAACCCAACCGGACCAAGTGCAGGTAAATGACGTTTTTTAAAAGCGCGGGTAAAAGCCACTCCGAGGACAATCATCAACGCGATTAAACCGACACAGACGTGCAGCCCGTGAAAACCGGTCAGCGTGAAAAAAGTCGTGGCAAAAAGATCCAAACCGACGGTCACGCCGCGCTGAAACAGGGTCCAATATTCCAGTCCCTGTCCGACAATGAAGATGCCTCCGAGCAAAATGGTCGCAGCAAGCCAGGCTTTCATTTTCCCGTGATTGTTTCTGCGTTCTGCGACCTCGGATCGCCAGATCGTAAAACTGCTCGCGAACAGGCAGATGCTAAAGATCGTCGTCTTCAGCACGTCCAATTCTCGCGCACCCGGTCCGCTCTGCGACGTCGCGTTGTAAAACAGGAAAGCAAGAATGAGTACGCCGAAGAACCCTGCTTCCGAAATGATGAAGGTGATTACGCCGGCAGCGTTTTTCTCCGGCCGAAAGGTGTCGACTGCTCCACCCACCGGCACGACCGGATCAGGGCGATCAGGATTTGCGTAATCCCAAAGCGGCCGGCGACTGCGAATCGGCGGCAGCGAATTGAAATTCTCATGTGGCGGCGGCGAGCTCGTTGCCCATTCGAGCGTCCATGCATTCCACGGGTTGTCGCCCGCCGGTTTTCCGCGTACCAAGCTTCTCACCAAATCCCACACGAACAGAAGAGAGGCAGCAGTCATGAAAAACGCGCCGATGGTAGAAACCAGGTTCATCCATCCCCAACCGGGCAGGTCCGGATAGGTAAAGGTGCGCCGCGGCATGCCAGCCAGTCCAAGGACGTGTTGAATCATGAAGGTCAAATTGAAGCCGATCGTCATCAGCCAGAACGTCCATTTGCCGAGGCGCTCCGACATCATTCGGCCGCTCATTTTCGGGAACCAATAATAAATTGCGCCAAGGATCGCGAAGACGATCAACCCGACAAAGACATTATGAAAATGCGCGACCAGGTAATAACTGTTCTTCGTCTGCCAATCGAGCGGCGCGAGCGCGTGGCTGACACCCGTTAGGCCGCCAAGGAGAAATTGCAGCAGCGCTGCCACACAAAAAAGCATCGCCGTAGTGAACCGGACCCGGCCGCCGACCATCGTTGCGCTCCAGTTGAACAGTTTCACACCAGTTGGAACGGCGATTAGGACGCTGGCGGCGACAAAGAACAAATCGACAGCTCGTCCAAGCCCGACAGTAAACATGTGGTGCGCCCACACCAACAAGCTCAAGATGACAATGACCACAGTTGAAGCGGCGACGAACTCGTGGCCAAAGATCGGCTTCCGTGAGAAGACCGGAATGATTTCCGAGAGAATCGCAAACGCCGGGATTGCGACGATATAAACTTCCGGATGACCAAAGGCCCAGAAAATATGCTGCCACATGATTGCTGAGCCGCCGCCGAACGGCAGAAAGAACCGGCCGCCGAGCAATCGATCGATCAGCAACATCACCAGCCCAGCGTTTAAAATCGGCAGCGCCAGGATGACTAGGAACCCATTCATGAAGATCATCCAACTGAACAAAGGAAGCCGGCGCAGAGTCATGCCCGGCGCGCGTTGGGTCAGGACGGTGACGATGAAATTGATTCCCGCGCTGACTGAACCTATACCAAGGACCAACAGCGATATCGCCCAGTAATCCACCCCGGGCTGTGAAGAATAGGGCGCCTCACTCAACGGCGTGTACGCAAACCAGCCGACCATCGGCGGACCGCCTGCGAGAAAGCTGAAATGCAACAGGATGCCTCCGAACGGCACAAGCCACACACCGAGAGCGTTCAGGCGCGGGAAAGCCATGTCTCGCGCACCGATTTGCAGTGGCAGAATGTAATTCATGATGCCGAAGAGCACTGGCATCGCGACGAGAAAAATCATCGTCGTGCCGTGCATGGTGAACATCCAATTGTAAGTATCAGGACCCAACAGCGTGTTGTTAGGCACCATTAGCTGCAACCGGATCAATAGCGCTTCGATCCCGGCGAAGACGAAGAACACCAGGCCGGTTACCATGTAGAGCACGCCGATCCGCTTGTGATCGACAGTCGAAAGCCACGCCAGCCTCCAGTGCCGTCGCTGCTCAGGCGTCAGGAAATGCGTGATCGTCCCGGTAACCGTCGTGTCTCCGTTCATTTCAACGTGACGCAGGAAGAAACAAGCCGGCAACATGCCGACTTGGGCGACCAACATGGTCGCGCTCCCCTGCGCAGACAGATTCCGAAGTCTGCGGTTTGGGCATCGTTCGGGGAGCGCGAGCATTGTGCTCGCCTTGGCCAGCATATTGCCGATCAGATACTACACGCCTGACCCGCGTATCTGACGTTAAACGATTACGAAAACCGATCGCAGTAATCTTATTCATTTCAGTGTTTCCATGTAATCAGCAAGCTCAGTGACTTGGTCGTCGGTAAATTTGAAGTTTGGCATCTTGACCCCAACCTTGACCTGCTGCGGATCGCGCAACCACCGTCGCAAGTTCTCCGGCGTATTGTCCACGATCCCAGCGCCGATTTGTTTGCGACTGGCAAAATGCGTCAGGTCGGGGCCGACCTGCGATGTTGCGATGGTGCCCTTGATGGCATGGCAATTCACGCAGCTCATTTGTTGGAATAATGCGAGGCCTTTTTGCGCGTTATCGCTGGCTGGTGGCGGCGCAGCAGCAAGTTGTGCCTGTTCCCACTTTTGAAATTCCTCCTGCGCTTCGGCAACGATCAGGAAGTGCATCCAGGCGTGTTGTGTCCCGCAGAATTCTGAGCAAAAGCCGAGATACGTCCCGGGTTTGTCCGCTTGGATCCAGATGTGATTCGGATGACCAGGTACGGTCGTGATTTTTCGGGACAGCTCCGGCACCCAGAATTCGTGCAGGACATCCGCCGCATCCAATCTCAGGGCCAGCGGTTTGCCGACGGGTATATGGATTTCATTCGCAACGACGGCGCCCGAGTGCATGTAACGAGCTTCCCACCACCATTGATGGCCGATGACCACGATCTCGGGATTTGGCGGTGCTGGCGGATCCGAGATGCCCATCGTCCGCGCGGCGAGTACGAACAAAACAGTAACGATCAAAAGCGGTATCGCAGTCCACACAATCTCGATCGTTTTGTTTCCGGCGCCCTGCTCCGGATCGCGTTCGCCTTCGCGCCATCGCGGGAAACGCAACAATGCATACGTGACGATGCCAACAACGACCGCACAAATGACCACCATCACGACAATGACGACGACAGCGAAATCGAAAATCGCGCGTGCCTGCGGCGACTGCGGGTTGAAGACCTTGACAACGTCCGCAATGCAGAAAGCAGCGCTTGGCAGTTGCAGATTCATCGTCTAACGAACCAGCGTGACGTTGAACGCCACCCGGGCTCATAGAGTTTCGATTTTGCCAATCGCTTGAGCGCGATAAAAGAATTATTTGCCAGTATTGAAGGCGTACTCCTGGCGCGAGCCGGCCGATGGCGAATCGGAATCAGCCGCCGGGTGACCGGACACGATTGCGTTCTCTACTTGGTTACTGATTTGTCGCGGGAGCATCTTCATGACTCTCCAGAGCGCCCACATTCGGAACGGCGTGTCGTTTCTTTATCTGCGCCCCGGTTGATTTTTGCCTCGCATTATGAGCAGCCACCGCGGTGAGCGCGGCGTCAAACTCCTGAAGGTTAAAGGGCTTCGCCAGATGAGCCACAAATCCCGCCGCTTTACTGCGTGCCACGTCCGCCGGTGAACAATATCCGCTGACTGCAATTGCGGTGATCGCGCGGTTTTTACTGAGCATTTGCAATAATGTCCAGCCGTCCCCGTCGGGAAGTCCGATGTCGCAAAGCAAGACATCAAAAAAATCTGCGGCCGCTGCCACTGCCGACTTTACATCCGCGGCCTCGCTGCGAGTTGCTTTCCCGCGCTAATAGTGAGCGACATCCGGCCGGCGCGAAAGTCCTCGACTCGGTTAGTGCGCGCAGGGATCACGCGCAAACGCGTATTTTCGTCATTCTCGCGCGCGCGAGTACGCCGAAAGCGGATCGGCGGTTTCCAAATTTTTGATCACCGTACTGAGGTAGACCGATTCGGGATAGAATGCTTTGTATTTGGTGATCTCAGCCCGATTCAAAACTTTGAAACCATAACGTTCGAACATTTTTTCCCCGCGCCGGCTTTCAAACGTGATGATCTGCCCACATACGCGTTTTTCCCCGGACCGGTACAGATAACTGAGATAGGCACTCATCAGCGCGCGCGTTGTCGAAACTTTCCGCGCTTC
>JBLMXH010000166.1:0-15495 GCA_050257685.1 Nitrospirota bacterium | reverse complement strand
CGTTGCCCCGAGCGCCAGCTGTAGGTAAACCGCGATCGTAATTGCAATCGCGAGCGCCTTAATTGACGAAAACCGAGTCGAGAATTGAGGAGTCAGCTGCGGCGTCGTGGAAACTCTACCTTCCACGGCAAACCTGGCGTTCCCGAGCGAGCGCCAGAATTTCGTCGTCACCAGCGCAATGAAAACAAGTAAGCCAAGAAACGCCTGCGCGACACAGGCGTGGAAGATGCCGATTTGATCTTTCATCATGGTAACCCGCAGACCGCCGAGAATTCCTTGTAGAATCACGCCGACAACGGCAATCACGCCCAAGCTGCGGACCCATCGCCGGTCTTCGCGCACCCAAAGCCACGCGGCGAGGATGATCGTTAGAAATCCAACCAGCGAACCCATTAACCGATGGGTATGCTCAAATAAAATTCCACCGACCCATTTCGAAATCGGAAACAAAAACATGTTGTAGCCGAAAGTGGTCGGCCAATCGGGAACGGCGAGTCCAACGTTTTTACTGGTCACCATCCCTCCGCTGCAAATCAGCAAAAGCGTGGCAACGCATGTCAGCCACGCAAATCGGTTCAGCCAGTTTGTCGATAGTCGCACAGCACAGAATACGATGACAGAGACGAATGAGACAAATTTCTACCTCTATGCCCGAGCAAGGTTGACCGTCCCGTCACTCATCAAACACCCTGGGTCAAACGTCTGCCACTGCGGCAGAGAATTATCGTTGTGGACTCGGCGTAGCTGCAGCCGCAGGCGCGTTGTGCAGCTGCTGCGCAGGGTGCGGCGACGCCCCGGCTCCTTCGGCATCCGCGTTTGAAGGCTTAGGTCCACCCGGCGGGGGAATTGTCCCCGCTGCGGATCCACCACCCGTCGGTTCGCCCGGCGGACGCTGTGCCGGCGGCGGGGGAGTTGCTTGTGTTCCGGCGAGTTCGGCGCGTTCTTTCAGCCACGCCTGATAGTCCTGCGGTGTGTCGACGACAAGTGTGCCTTTCATTCCGTAATGCCCAAGTCCACACAACTGGCCACAAATTACTTCATACGTCCCCGTCTTAACCGGCGTGAACCAGATTGGAATCAACGAGCCGGGGATCGCATCGCCCGCGATACGCATGTCGGTGACGAAGAAATCGTGGATTACGTCTTTCGAGGAAAGCTCTGCAATCACGGGACGACCTACTGGCACATGGAGCTCGCCCGTCGTCACGATGTCGTCTTTGCCAGCCGGATCATTTGGATCAATCCCGAGCGGGTTTGAGTTGGAGACAAGATAAACGTCGCGCCGACCAAACTGTCCATCCGCGCCCGGCAGGTGGTAGTTGAAGCTGAATTGCTGCGCCACAACGTGCACCAGCAGCGCCTCTTTTCCCGGCGGGAACTGATTTACGCGTTTTCCCCATAGTGGGATCGCGAAGCCCAACAGCAGTACCGCTTCGATCAGAACAACTGAAAATTCCAAGTGCGTCGAAATTGGGCTGCGCACTCCGGCATGATCGGCACTCGGCTGGCGACGCTTCCGAAACCGAAAGAGAACGTAAATAAAAAAAGTCGACCACCCGACGAACAAGGCGCCCATGAACCAGTGACAAAACTCAAGGATATGATCGATCTGATAGCCATGGGCGGAAGCGTTGGGGGGCTGGCCTAGAAATTCGTTGATAAACGCAAGACTATTCATACTTGCTTAAGTCTTCCTCGGTCAGCTGCTGATGAGGCTCGACCGGCATGCGGCCGTGGCGCCACAGATGGAAACTGAAGGCACCGATCCCGCCGATGACCGACATCACAGCCCCGAACAGAAACCAAATCGCGACAGCCATGTGCTCAGTCGACTTGCCGTCTTTGGCTCCGTAGCAAAACGGGCAAGCCAGCACTTGCTGTGTAGCAATCAGAACGGACATTAACAAAATCGAGGCGATTTTTTTCACGTGATGATACGAAGCCGTTTCATTTTCCTGTAGAACCAGACGCCGTACACCATGAGCACAATGGCAACGACGAACGACGCGACCGCGCCGGCAACGTAAATCGGCGCGCCCACTACAAGATTGACCCAAAGACACCAGACGCCGGTCCCCAACGCAAGCAGCGTCGAGACGATGATGAACACAATGTGGAAAGCCTTAAGCGACATTTATCGAAAGATCGGGTAGTCGTACCACGCAAATAACGTAAGCCAGAAGAGGCCAAGCACAAAAAAACCGGTGAAAATCAGGATCCGATAGATCAGCCGTTTCTCAGCCGCCAGGTGCATAAAAATTGCGGCGACCAACCCGGCTTTGAACGTAGCGACCAGCATCGCGACGGCGACGTTCGCCTTCTGCGTGCCAAAATGCACGTATGACAAGGCGACAGTGATCCCCGTGAATGCCAGCAGGAGCGCGCCAACCATCAAATACCCACGAACGTGCTTGCGAATGCCGTGGGCGTATTCTTCGTATTCCTTGGGATCTTGAGAAATATCAGGAGGATTATTCATGGCTACAGCAGATAGAAAAGTGGAAACACAAAAATCCAGATGAGATCGACAAAGTGCCAGAAAAGTCCGCTGACCTCGACACGATTAGCCAGATGCTCTGGGTTGCGCTGGTAGAGCCTCTTGCTCACCGGCAACCACATGTAAATGAACACCAGCACGCCACCAAGCACGTGGAGACCGTGTAAGCCGGTGATGGTAAAATAACTCGCAAAATAGGCGCTGTGTCTTGGTTCGAACATTGTCGCGTACTGGACGTCCGCTTTTTCAATTGTAGCTATCTTTTCCGTCGCAGGGCGCGGCCAGAAGTGCGGCCGATCCATTTCGGAATTCGTAGGGTCGGCGTTGAGCGGATCGAGCGCGACTTCGTACTCCTTAACCTTCGGATCTTTTAACGCGGCGCGATTGTGCAAGTGACCGGTAATCTCGAGCCGTGGCGGCAGCCCTTTCTCCGCCGCATACTCGTTGCCAAGATATTGCTCATATTTCCCCAGTGCTTCCGTTTTGATGTAAGCGCCGAAGTGATCGAATTTCTGCGGCCACTCATAGGCCAGTTTCACCGTTAAGAAAATGATGCCGCAGGAGATAGTGGCGAGCATGTACCACCAATAAGCGCGATACCGTCGCATCTTCAGCGAAGCCCAAGCCAACACCACGGTGACTGACGACATGATAAGAATCGCCGTGTTCATCGTGCCGACTGGGACATTGAGTAAGCCATGCGGCCACATGCCCGGCGGTGCGTCGATTCGCAAAAAGATATAGGCGGAAAAAAGGCCGCCAAAGAGCATCACTTCCGACGCCAGAAAAAGCCAGATCCCGATCTTTGCGTTCCAAAGACCGGTGTCAGGACGAGTAGAAATTGTGTACGGAATTTCCATGATTCAATAGATCACAGGGCAATTATGCGTGAACGAGCTCCGAGGCTTTTCGGCGAGTCCGTTCAGCAGGTTCGACCGGTTCGTTCTGCACGGTGAAGTCGCGTTCGCGACCAGGCAGGCTGTATTCGTACGGGCCGCGATATGCAACTGGAGTGGTAACAAAGTTTCCGTGCGGCGGCGGTGAAGGCGCAGTCCATTCCAGCGTCGTAGCCTCCCATGGATTGTCGTTCACTTTTTGGCCGTGTTTGATGCTCCAGAAGAAATTAATGATGAATGGAATTTGGGCGAGCCCCATGATCCAGGCCCCCCACGAGATCGGCTTGTTCCATTCAAAGCCGGTCAATCCCCACACTGTATGGTCATTCGCCACGGCCCATCCCTGGCCGCCGTCATACCAGCGCCGATGCATCCCAGCCATTCCCTGTAAAAACATTGGGAGAAAGATCAGGTTCATGCAGATCAGCGTCGGCCAGAAATGCACTTTACCCCAGAATTCGTTCATTTTTCGTCCCGTTGCTTTCGGGAACCAGAAATAAACGCCGGCGAACAGTCCGAAGATCGTGCCCGGCGCTACGATGTAATGGAAATGCGCAATGACGTAGTAGGTATCGTGCAGGTAAAGATCGGCTGAATTAAACGCCAAGGGAATCCCGGTGAGTCCTCCAATCCCAAACATCGGAAGAAACGCGATCGTAAAAAGCATCGGCACGTTAAAGCGGATCGAGCCGCCCCAAAGGGAAATGAAAAACGCGCTCAAAATGATCACGGATGGGACGGAAATCAGAGTGGTGGTGGTCTGGAAAAATGCGCTGACAGCCGAACCCATGCCGGTGAGCCACATGTGATGCGCCCAGACGATGAACGACAAAAATCCGATCACCAGTACGGAAAAGACCAGCGATTTGTAGCCCCACAGAGGTTTGCGCGAGTTGTTAGCCAGGATTTCACCGACGATTCCGAACGCAGGCAAAATCAGCACATAGACCTCAGGGTGACCCAGGAACCAGAATAAATGTTGCCAAAGAAGAGGACTTCCACCACCGCTGATCGCCATCGGCACGCCATTCACAACGAGACCGCTCGGAAGGAAAAAGCTGGTGTGCGCTAACCGATCCATCAACTGCATGATGATCGCGGCCTCGAGCGGCGGAAACGCCAATAGCAACAGAAACGCGGTGACAAATTGCGCCCATACAAAGAACGGCAGCCGCATCCATGTCAGGCCTTTCGCGCGCAACTGAATAATTGTCGTGATGAAATTGACCGCGCCGAGCAGTGACGATGTGATGAGAAAAATGAATCCGATCAACCAAAGCGTCTGCCCGTTGAACACCAGGTCACGTCCGGGCCCGGTGTCGTCGATTGCTGCCAGTGGCGTGTACGATGTCCAACCGCCTTTAGCCGCGCCGCCAGGCACGAAGAAGCTGCTCAGCATAATCGCCCCGCCCACGGCAAACGCCCAAAAACTTGCAGCGTTCACCTTGGGGAAGGTCATATCTGGTGCTCCGATTTGCAGCGGCACAACAAAATTTCCGAAAGCCGCGAACGCCACCGGCACAACACCAAGAAAAATCATGATCGTGCCGTGCATCGCGCCCAGTGAGTTGTAAAAGTCCGGCGCCATTTTTCCATCTGGCATCGAGGCCGGGCCGAAGATATGTGGCAGCCATTTGCCTATGACCGGCAATGCCTGGCCGGGATAAGCCAATTGCCACCGCATCAGCATCATCAGGCAAAATCCGAGAAATAGAAATGCCAGGCCGCACAGGCCGTATTGAATTCCGATCACTTTGTGATCGGTCGAGAAAATGTATTTACGCCAAAATCCCAGCTCGTGATGCTCGTGTTCCGCGTCGTGCGCGTGCGGTTCGTGATCGGTGCCAACGGAAGTAGAAGTATCCATTTCAGGAGAAAGTTACGGTGCTTAATATCGAAGAGAAGCGGTCATTGCAAAGCGAGAAATTTCAAACCATGCGAGAAAACGCCCGATGGCCTCCGCCTTGCGGTGTGCGAAATTTCCGCGTGCAAAATGAACAAAATGCACGAGCCATCATCCACCTTGATATGGACTGCTTTTACGCGGCGATCGAGGTGCGGGACCGGCCTCCGCTGAGGGGCAAACCTGTCGGCGTCGGTGGCGCTCGCGACAGACGCGGCGTCTTGACCACCTGTAATTACGAGGCACGCAAATTTGGCGTTCGCTCGGCCATGCCGACGTTCATGGCGCTGCAACGTTGCCCGAACTTGATTGTCCTGCCGACGCGGTTCGACGTTTATCGGCGCGAAGCCGCGATCATTCGCGGAATTCTTTACCAGTTTACCTCCATCATCGAACCCTTGTCCCTCGACGAAGCTTATCTTGATGTGACCTCCCACCCGAGCGCGCCGTCAGCTCTGGCACACGAAATCCGTAGTGCAATTTTTCGTACAACCAAGCTCACATCTTCCGCGGGAATCGGTCCAAATAAGCTCATCGCGAAAATCGCGAGCGACATTAATAAGCCCGATGGCCAGTTCGAGGTGAAGCGAGAACAGGTCGCCGATTTCATGAAAGACTTGCCCGTGCGCAAAATCTGGGGAATCGGCGAAAAAAGCGAACGGAAACTCGGAGAGCTCGGTGTGAAAACCTGTGGCGAACTCCAGCGATTCTCCCGACCTAAGCTTGTTAATGTATTCGGCAAGTTTGGTCTTGAACTCTACGAGCTTTGCCGCGGGATAGATGATCGGCCGGTCGAACCCGATCGTCCGCGCAAATCGCTGAGCACGGAGGAAACGTTCGCTGTCGATCTCGTCACGCTCGAGGAGTGCGATGAAAAACTCGAAGAACTTTTCCAGGATGTGATGGCTGATCTGGCGCAAAAAGAATCAACACGCGAGATCACAAAAATTTTCGTGAAGCTGAAATTTAATGATTTCACACGCACAACGGCAGAGCGCGCAGGGCTTACGCCAACGCTGGAACACTTTCGGTCATTGCTTGAAGAAGCATTCAGCCGAACCGGAAAACCTGTGCGCCTCATCGGCGTCGGAGTTCGTTTTGCCGAGCCCGCGCCAGAAAACGCACAGATGACGCTGCTGTAACGGGAGCGCGAGCATTCTGCCCGCTGCCGCACCGGCATGTTGCCGGCGCCTTTTCAGGCGCACTGCAGAATGCTCGCCTTCCCCTTCCTGTGCTATTTTTTTGCCCATTAGGATGACTTCGGATCAGGAAAGGAAAATCAACCACACCGGCTGCGACGTGCGCTTTGATAACCTGACGCGGCAACTCTACTCGACTGACGCATCGATTTACCAAATACGCCCGGTCGGCGCGGCGTTTCCGAGAAGCGCCGAACAAGCGAGTCTTGTGATCCGTGCCGCGGCCGATGCGGGCGTGCCGGTTACCCCGCGAGGCGCGGGAACGAGTCTCGTCGGCAATGCGATCGGCGATGGATTAATCGTCGACTTTTCGCGCCACAATCGACAGATCACTGATTTAGACCTTGAGAAACGAACCGTCCACGTCGGGGCGGGGGTTGTGCTGGACCGACTCAACGACTTTCTAAAGCCGCACGGTTTTTGTTTCGGTCCAGACGTCGCAACCAGTTCGCGCGCCACGCTCGGCGGAATGATCGCGAACAATTCTTCCGGAGCGCGTTGCCCGATTTACGGCACAACTGTCGATCACGTGATTTCACTCGAAATCGTGTTAGCGGACGGCCGGGTTGAAAAAATTGGAGAGAACCATGAGTCGTTAGGCCGCGAACGGGCAGAGATTGAGAAGCTCATTCACACGACAAGGACGGAAATGGCCAAGCGCTGGCCGCCGGGTTTGATCAAACGCTGGCCAGGCTACGGCATCGAACGATTCCTGCACGCGCCAAATGATCTGACCAATATTCTGGCTGGGAGCGAAGGAACGCTGGCGGCCATCTTCTCCGCTGAACTCAAGATCTGTCCCCTGCCCCGGGAGAAAGGTTTGGGGCTGATCTTTTTCGCGTCGATTGCCGAAGCCATGCAGGCGACTGTTGAGCTTCTCGATCTCAAGCCTGCCGCGATCGAACACATCGACCGGCCTTTGTTCGATGGAACCAAAGGTCAACTTCAGTTTCAGGCCGCGCGCGATCTGCTCGAGCTGGAAACGAAACCGTGCGAATCGATGTTAATCGTCGAGTTCTACGAAGACGTCGCGGAACGGCTATCGCTTTTGCAAGCCAAAAAAATCGGGCTGCGCACAAAGATTCTGACCAATGCGGCGCAAATGGACATGGTCTGGTCCATACGCAAATCCGGCCTGTCGCTTTTGACGGGATGCGTCGGACCGGCGAAGCCGGTCGCCTTTATCGAAGATGCCGCTGTTCGTCCCGCCCAATTGCCCGACTACGTGCGGGGTTTGCAATCCATCATGAAACCGCTCGGCCTGACGGCGAGCTATTACGGGCATGCCGCCAGCGGGCTTTTGCATGTGCGACCGGTGCTCGATCTCCACACTGCTGCCGATCTGAAGAAATTCCGGCAAGTCGCGGACGAAACCTCCGCGCTGGTACGTCAGTTCAAAGGTTCGCTCTCCGGCGAGCACGGCGTCGGGATCGCCCGCACGGAATATATGCGAGATCAACTCGGTGACGCCTTGTTAGGCGTGATGCGCGAGATTAAACGCGCATTCGATCCGAAAAACGTTTTTAATCCGGGAAAAATTTTTGAGGTAGGGACGGACCGCCGGGCCGTCCATCACAAAATCGACAGTCATTTGCGCGAGAATTTTACTCGTCTGCTCGAGCTTCCGTTTCAGCCAGTGCTCGCATTTGCGTTCAAGGATCGGTCATTCACAGGCAACCTCGAACAATGCAACGGCTGCGGCGGCTGCCTGAAGCAGAGCGGCATCATGTGCCCGACGTTTATCGCGACACATGATGAAGTGATGTCCACACGCGGTCGCGCCAACATCATTCGCGCGGCATTGGAACATGGGTTTGGAGTGCACGGACATGTCCGCGCTTTCAAAAGCGGCGACAAGTCGCCGCACCCCATAGATCCTCTGAAATCCGAAGAGCTCGACGCCGCGTTGAGCAACTGTCTGTCGTGCAAAGGTTGCACGCCGGAATGTCCGTCAAACGTCAATCTGGCGCTGCTTAAGGCGGAAATGCTTCATGCGCGCTGGCGCCGCGATGGCCTGCCGCTCCGCGAACGTATTCTGAGTAATGTCGATTTGTTAGGCAAACTCGGCTGTCTCATGCCGAGCCTAACGAATAGCCTGCTCGATTCCAAGCCGGTGCGCATCGCAATGGAAAAAACAATTGGAATCTCGGCACGACGCTCCCTGCCTCATTACGCAAGTGAACGTTTCGACAAATGGTTCGCCAAAAACTGTAGCGGCGGTCTCCGGCCGTCGAACGGCGCTCCGAGAGCGCCGCTACAGAATCGCGGCTCCGTTATTCTGTGGGACGACACCTTTGTGCGTTATCACGAGCCACACATCGGCATCGCGGCGGTAAAAGTACTCGAAGCATTCGGATTCGAAGTGTCGTTGGTGCGGAACCGCCGTTGCTGCGGTCGGCCAGCATTCAGTCAGGGAAATCTCGATACAGCGGCACAGCTCGGGGAACACAACGTCAAAACTCTTTTATCACTCCAATACTCCAATGCTCCGGTTCTTTTCCTCGAGCCCTCCTGCTGGTCCATGTTTGTCGAAGATTACCGCGAGTTGAAAATCGAAAGCGCTGAAGACGTCGCGTCACGCTGTTTTCTGTTCGAGAAATTCATTGACGATTTGCTGGCGCGAGAACCGGAGGCCCTTCGGTTTAAGCACGAGTCCCGCACTCGCGGGATCGTCATCCATCCTCATTGCCATGCGAAATCGATCGCCAGTCCGATCTTCATGGGAAAACTAGCCGAACGTTTGCCTGGAAGAAAAGCCACGGTGATGGACACCGCTTGCTGTGGAATGGCAGGCGCGTTCGGCGCTCTCGCAGAAAAATACGACCTGTCGCTCCAAGTCGCACAGCGCTTGCTCGATCAAATCGATAATCTACCGCCAGGAACAGAAATCGTCGCCTCGGGCACAAGTTGCCGCCACCAGATTGCTGACCTAACGAATCTGAGGCCAAAACACATGGCCGAACTTCTCGCGGAAGCACTGCAGAGGCAGCCGTACCAGCTGCAAAGTGCGTAACGCGTTCAGCCATTGACCCGTGTGCCGTCAAAAACTACGCTCCACGTTATGAATCCAGTTGTTGAATCGAATAAATTAAAACGCACTGAAGTAAGGGCGGAAGATGATGAATCAGTCCATTGGGCCGGTGCGTTTGCAGCGTACGGCGGACACGGGACGACCGCGTCCTCAACCTTCGTCTACGAGATTGAGCCCGGCAAACGTCTCGGCTGGCACACGGATGCAACTGAAGAGACTCAATACATCATCGCCGGCAATGGCGAGCTGCTTATGGAAGATGGTTCGAAACATTCAGTAGGTCCTGGCAGCGTCTTTGTAATCCCGACACCCGTACGACACGATCTTGTTAACGTCGGTAAAGAAACATTGCGCGCCGTCGCATTTTTCGCAGCAGCGATGTTCACACAAAATTTCGACAACGTGATGCTCCCACCGAAGACTCACATCCTCGGCACGCCGAATCGCGAAGGTTAGTATCAAACGCTACGGTTTCGGTGCTGGCGCCGGTTTTGCGGCTTCACCGCGTTTCGGTGCGCCACCTGCCGATGCTGCACCGCCTCCCGGAATGTCTTCGTCAGGAGCAGCTAGAATGTCATGCTCGACGAATGATTCGGGATGACTTGCGAGTTCCTTGCGAAGTGCGGAAATCTGTTCGGCTGTGACCGGGCTTGCGCTATTGCCCCATTCGCTGCGCTCGTATGTCATGACATCGGCAATTTTTTGGTCGGTCAAGGTTTTGTCCCACGGTTGCATGACCGCGCTACCATACTGTTGCCCCTTAACTGTAACCGGGCCTTGCAAACCTTTGAGCACAATCATGCCCATGCGACGTGAGCCGCCGGTCGTAAATTCAGAACCAGCGAGCGGCGGATACTGGCCGGGCACGCCAAGACCGTTGGCCTGATGACAGGTCTGACAGTTGGCCGCAAAAATCTTTTTGCCGCGGTCGCGCGGCGACAGTTCAGCCTGTTCCCCGCCGGCTGGTCCGCCTGCGGCTGCTTTCTTCGGTGCCGGCGGCGCACCCATCGGGTCGAGTCCGCCGCTGGTAAAATTTCCCGAGTAACGGCCGAGGTACGCGCCGCCGAAGAAAATCGCCAGTCCATAAATCGCGATCAGCCAGATTGACAACGGCTCGGCGCCGACGCGCGGTTCGCGCTTCTCGCGCTGCACAGCCGCGTGCACCTGTTGCACGTCGGCCTGTTCGCCGTAATCCATTCCCTGCCCTGTCCGTGGTGGCGTTTTCGGTTCGTCGTTCATTAACTTTTATTTCGCAGGCGCAGCCGCCGGCGATGGTGAAGCGCCCTGCACCGCCGGTGCGGGTGATCCGCCAGTCGGCGGCGCACCTCCGACTGATCTGACTTCTTTCAACGGATGAGATTGATTAAGTCCCATCAGATAAGCCACAACACATTTTGCATCATACGTGGGAACGACCTCCCAGCCTTGGGGTGGCGCGTCGCCACCCGAAAGTTGCAAGGCCTCGGCAGAACGCTCTCCGGCGATGCGCCTTTTTTCGTAGAGAAAACGGTACGCCGGCATGTTTGAATCAGGATTGATGCTACGCGGCGCATAAAGATGCACATGGTGCCACGCGGCAGAATACATCGGCGGCAGACCGGTTGTCTGGATGGGGTATGGCGCGCCGGGAGTCTGCGCGCTCGGTGCGACAGGACTACTTCCTCCGGGAGTAGTGTTCGCCATTTGTCCAGGTGATGGCGAAGCAACGCCGGTGCGCTGCCCGGGCGGCGCTGGCGATGCGTGGACAGCAGCCGAACTTGCCGGCGAAGGGGCGGGCGATCCCGCCAGGACTGTTGCAGGCGAACTCGCTGGTGATGCGGCAGCAGCTGCGGCCGCGGGCGAACTCGTGGACGAAGCCGATCGTCCTTGTGCAGCAGCCGGCGAAGCCGCTCCTTGCGCAGAAGTAGCCGCCGCTCCTGCAGACGCTGGTGAAGGGCTGGCGCTTGCTCCAGGCGCTGCTGATTGTTCGGGTGCGGGCGCGCGCGCGCCAATGTCGGCGAGATCCTGGCCCATTCGCATTTTTCCGAGAAACACCGGCCGCTCAAAAATGTAATCGCGTGGCGCGCTGCGGCGATTGCCCCACTTGCGCTCGATATCATTGGCGATGTAGTCGGCGCGAACTTGTTGGCTATGACAATACACACAGCCGTTAGCTGCATAAACGTGCGCGCCTCGCTCGTACATTCCCGACTGCGGTTGCGGATAAATGTCTGTTCCTTCTTCGTCAGTCTGAGGATTCAGATGGCCGATTTGCCACGTCGGTATGACCGTGAGTCCTACCCACGAAAACGCAAACGTCCCGAAGATTCCCAGAAAAAGAGGAGCGAGTCCTTTCATCAGTGGCCTCCAGATGTCTCCGCTTCAACAGGGTTGAGAAAGGTCGGGACAGTTGATGTGCGGCCCAAACCCAAAAGCATCAGACCGAAATGATATGCGAAAATAAAATGCGATACGCTCAACAAAATGCCGGCAAGGCTGCGTCCCCGAAGGTATGGCAGCACTGTTTCGATACTTTCACTGAATGGCAGCGCCGGGTTTTCCAAGTTCGCGCCTTGCAGAAATCCTCCGGCCAGCAGCATTAGCGTCATCAGCCCGATGCCGTAGGCTGATGCCCAGAAATGCAGTTTAATCAATGATCCGTAACGCCATTCGCGGCCTACCAATCGCGGCACAATGTAGTACATCGAACCGAAAATCGTCATGGTGAAAAACGCATACAGGCCAAGATGGGAATACGCGATGCTCACCTGGGTGAAATTCACGTAGCTCGCAACCGAGCGAAGCGAAATCAATACACCGACGATACTAAAGACGGTATAAGACATCGCGCCGAAGACGGTAAAGCGCAGTGTCGGGCTGTAACGCAGCAACGGGAAGTACCCCTGCATCGTCAGATGATGATTCAGCCCCACCGTCGCGACAGGGATCATCGTCAGAATCGTCGCAGCGATGCTCGCGGTGATCATCCATGCCGGGAATGGACCGTCCACCAATCGCGTCATTCCGGTCCAGCTGGAAAAAAGAGCATATGTCCAGAAACCGATGGTTGCCAGGTGATAACTGTAAACCGGGCGGCCGATCACCTTCGGAATCATGTAATACGCTGTGCCGAGAGCGATCGCGCCGAACCAGAGAAACAACAGGTTATTGGCATACCACCATGTCACTGCCGATTGCAAAACGCCCTGCACCGGGACAACAAAGAGCATCAACTGTCCGGCCGCATAGAGCCACGGGAACCAGAGAAACGCTCCGAGCAAATACCATTGCGTGATATAAATCTGGTCGCCACGGCGATGCCGAAACATAAGCACCGCCCAGGAAGCCATCAGCGTATAGGCGACAAACAGAATGACAGCCGCGTAACGCGGAAACTCAAGCCATTGAAAACCGGTGCTATCGCCGAGCAAGATCGCACCCACACCTATCAGCACTCCCAAGTTCCAGAATGCGGCCCCTGCAGCGAGTAACAATGGAAATCGCAATGTTGCTCTGCACAATCTCGCCATTAACCAAACAGCCGTGCCCATCCCGGCCATCGACGCCCAACCGTAAACCATCACGTTCATGTGAGCCGGACGTAGCCGGCCCCAAGTGAGAAAACTGATGTCCCCAAACAGATCGGGCGAGTGTAGCTTGAACGAAACGACCATCGCCAAAATCGTCCCCAGGATCAGCCACGCGATCGCCGACGTGTAAAACATCAGCACTGGCACGCGTGTTGATGCGTCAATATACGCGCGCTCCAACTGCTCAGTATCGCCGGCAGCAGCAGAAACCTCCGGATCTTTCAGCGGGATTTCGGTAGTGTTCATGATTGCGCGAAGTAATCCCGCTTCGGCGGATGCGTGAAAGGAACATAGACATCGTGTCTGTGCGTCCAGCGCGAGATTCTCTCCGCTGTTCTGGGCTCAGCGGGTTGCAAACGTAGTGGGCACACAGGCTGAAAGCCTACGTTCGAACGCAGGCGCGAGATACTGGTGCGGCAGGAAATCAGAGTGTTCATGGCGTTGTGGCTGGTGCAGCAGAAGGAGGTGCCGCCGGTGATTGTTGAGGCGGCGGGGAAGCCGACGGGGCGGCTTGTCCGGCGGGAGGTGCGGCAGACGCACTCGGTTTAGCTTGCTGCGCCGCACCTGCCTGCTGAGAAGCAGCTGGCGCCGGCGAAGCTCCCGCAGGCGCTGCTTGCGCCGGCGGCGTAGCGATCGGGCCGGCGGGTGCGGGCTTTTTTTGCGCCAGATCGGCGACGGTAAGTTCCATCGCGCGATCGATCGGGATTCGGGCAACGCCTTTGTTCTTATCGATCCAGGCGTAGGTCGTGAGATCCTTCTGGGTTTCTTCGTGCAATGCCTTCAGCCTTTCCATGCGCTTTTTTGCGCGCGTTTCCTCGTAATCACTTGTACGCGGCGACGGCCCGATAACTGCAAGCACGATCAGACCGAACAAAAGGAAGAGACATACAATGCCGAGCCACGTGGAGAATGGCGCGCGTGTGTAGGCGATGTTGCGAGCTGATTGGGTCTCGGCCATTTCAGTTGACGGTGGTGAGAGATTCAATCAGACGCGGATCCCGAACCGGGAACAGCGAAGTCTTCGACACAAGTCGCAGATAAACAAAACTGAGCGTAGTACCAATCGCGACGAGACAAATCAAATCCCAGATACTTACGTGCACACCTGTTCCATGTAACGCAGGTAGAACAATCAAATAGATGTCCAGCATCTGCATGAGAACCATCCAGGCGGCGAGGATACTAAGCTGATGCGGATTTTTCTTGATGGAGCGCATTAGCAAAATCGCGAACGGCACAAAGAACCGGCCGATCACCAGAAGCATGCTAAGTGCCCACCATGATTGCGTGTTTCGAGTCAGGAAAAATTGCGTCTCCTCCGGGATATTTGCATACCAAATGAGCATGTACTGACCGAAACCGATGTAGGCCCAGAAAACGCAGAACGCGAGCATCCATTTTCCCATGATGTGATAGTGCTCGAGCGTGACGATGCCCTTCAGGTAACCGGCTTGTCGCAAAGCAGTGATCACCATGACGAGCAATGACATTGAACTGCCCGCCGTTCCCGCAAAGATGTACACGCCGAACATCGTTGAAAACCAGTGGTAGTTAAGGCTCATCATCCAATCGAACGCGCCAAACGTGAGACAAAGAGCAAATAGCGGCAGGCTGATGAACGACACCCGTCGCATCCAAATCGTGAACAGCGGGTTTCCATCCTTGTCCTGGCGCGAGGAAAAGCGCCGCAGCAACACAGACGCGACGATCCAGAAAGCAAAAAAGATAATCGCGCGAATAAAGAACCAATGGAAATTGAGATATGCGCGCTTGGTATCTAGATTTGCCTCACGCCCCGGCGGAATATCCATCCATGAGTAGAGATGATGCCGCAGCAGCAGGATTGGAATAAAAAGGACTGCCAGCACGCCTAACAACAAAGCGATATTTTCCAATTGACGCCGCACAACGACCGACCAGTCGGCATCGGTCGCGTGGTGAACGATCGTCCAGAAGAAGCAGCCGGCGCAGAGCGTAAAGAAAAACACAAACGCAAACAGCCACGAGTAACTGAACTGATGCGGATTCACCAAGGCGCCGACAAGACAAAGCGCCAGGCTCACAATGGCAATCAAACCGAGGAGAGTCGAAAGCCCTGTGAATCGACGGCTGTCAAAATATTCGCCTTCCGGCATCGGTGGCGTATGTAGACGCTCGCTCATTTTGCAGGACTCGTGGTCGGCGGCGGTGATGCCGGTTTGTCCAGTTCCGCGCGATGATCTTCCGGAACATCGCCAATCGTCGCATGCTGACTTCGTTGCAATGCACGCAGGTACGCGATAATCGCCCACCGATCTGCGACGACGACATTCGGCCCGTAAGGCATCATGGTGTTTTTACCGTTGGTAATCGTGTTGAAAATCTCGCCATCAGACATTTTGCGGATCCGATCGTCCTGAA
>JBLMXH010000165.1:0-4976 GCA_050257685.1 Nitrospirota bacterium | reverse complement strand
TTTCGGAGTGCTTGCCGCGCAGAAGCCAGGCGAAGTCGGGTCAGCCGCACTGCGGAGCAATATTGCCTTGCCCTATTGTCAGCGTCGCCGGTAAAGGAAAACGCATGCCGCAAAAATCTTTGAATGCTTTGATACCGTTGGTGCTCGCTCTGGTTTGCGGGTATTCGGCAAACCTTTTCGCGAAAGAGGAATCGAAAACAGCTGTCACCGTCGTTGTGTTATGCGATGATGCTGCCGCCAAGAAGATGATCAACGACTCGCTCCTGACGCAACTTCGCTCTCTACCGGATCTCGAAGTTGTCGACAAGAACGGGTTCAGCTCGCTAATCGTCTACGCTCAGAAAACGGTGAACGACCCCAAAAATCCAAACGGTTACGCGATCGCGATTGCGCACACCAATTCCTATGAGCTGAGACTCGCCTACCAAAATCTGCGCGGAATCGACGACGAAAAGGCCAAGGCAGTTCGGACCGTCGCCGAACGCGCGCTCCGGGACGACGTAGGACTTCTGCGTTATCTCAACGTCGCGCACCTCGACGCGCTGTCCCAAAAGAATGTGGACGACCTAACGAAGAACATCGCGTCCGCCTTCCACGAACGTCAAAAAAACACGGACTGAGTCGTTTGATTTCCTTCTTACCTCTTCGTTGAAACTCGCTCGCCTCCCGGCTTGCTCGCTCCTACCCTCTTCACTTTACCTTCTATGTCGCGCCCCCCGCGCGCTCCATTCTTCCTTCTTACTTTATTTCGCCGTTTCCAGCTCAGCGCGAAAAGCCGAAATACTCACCTCTGACGGCATGAACCCGGTATCGGAGTACGTAATCGTCAGGCTCTGATCATCTTTCGAAAGCAAGAGTGTTCCCGCCATTTTTTCGAGGGAAGCGGTTTTCTCTTTCCAACCCGCGTCGCGAAATTGTGACCGCAAAGATTCAACAGCGGCCATCGCTTTCCCGTTGGCAACACCGAACTTGATCTCGTCCTTGGTCTCGTTCACGTCTTTTGCATCCGCAGGCAGAGTGACAGTGATTTTCGGGACCTTGTTCTTTTCGGCCAACTCGGCGGCTTCCTTTGCTGCTTTCGCTTCCGCAGCGGCACGAATCTTGGGTGCCATCTCTTTTATTTTGCGATCGAGCTCGGCGATTTCGGCTGCGCTTTGAAAACGAACCGAAGTGTAAAGCTTGCCGCCATAAGCGTTCGGAATCGAAAGCGTCAGCATGTCCTTCGCCGGATTTCGAAAGATCATGGTTGGTTTTTCATCCACGTCGACCATGTGATCCATCGTGGATTTCCAGCCAGCGCCGGCCAGCGCCTTTTGATAGAAACCGATGATGGCGTCCTGGTTCTCTTTGGTTTCGAAAGTCAATTCCGTCGGACTATCGCTGTAACGCAAATCCTCGACGTTCGGCGGCGCGGGAATATCGGCGGACATCTGCTGCGTCGAGTACTGAATCATCGTCTTCCCGCCTTGCGCCGGTGCGGACGACACATACGTGGTGACGAGAATCGCGTTTTGTTTAAACGTGGCCGAATCGCCGGCGTCGCCGTACGGCACCCAGCCTTGCGCGACTAAGAGATTGCGACAGGCCTCGACGGTCGCCGGTACCGCGGCGTCGGTGGAATACATGGCGGTGGGATCGCCGACATAAACCGTCTTTACGCCGGGAGGCACCGGGAGCTTGCCGGGCTTCACGTTGCCGTGATTTTGCAACATCACGTACAGCTTACCGCCCTCGCCACTGGGACTGACCGAGACCGAGACAGCAAATCCGTCGCGTCCGAACATCGCGCTGGCCGCCTGATCAGTAACAGAACTATTCGGCAATTCTTTCCAACCCTGCGCAACGAGCGCCTTTCGGATGAATTCAAAACCCGTCTTCACATCGCCAGATGCCGTGTAGGTGAGACTGGCCACCTGACGCGACGCAGGCGGCTGCGCGCCGTTGATCAGTGGGAACGTCGAAAGATCCAGGACCTTGGCCGCCTGTTCCGCAGTGGCCGGTGTTCCGGGCGCGTCGGAATTAGTGCTGTCTCCAGCCGTCCCTTTTTTCGCTCCGCATCCCAACAGACAAGCAAGCGCGCAAACCACGAACACTTTTCCCATCACTGCCCGCCACCGAAGATAAAGCATCTTGTTCATACCCCGCGATGCTACCGAGGCGGACCGCTCACTTCGAGCGTGATTTTCCTGTAGCCGCGGCTGCCTGCTCGCGAACCCATTCGGAGTGCTTGCCGCGCCGAAGCCAGGCGAAGGCAGGTCAGCCGCGAATCATTCCGGGGAGCAGTCGCCGCGCGACTCCATTTCGGCTGCCAGCCGAAAGAGGCCTGCAATAGAAGCGCCCTGCGGATCTCTGTCACAAGATCCGTTCTCTTGGCAGCAGGCTGGAGATCCGTCACGGAAAAGATGCATAACAAGTAATGACCAGCATTTGGCAACCCTCGCCCAGCATGAAAAGCGCGTTGGAGCGACCAAGAAACTATCAACACGAAACTCGCGAACGCCTTATGTCTGTTCCTCTGTGGCGCGGCCTCGGCTGTTTACGGCGGCAACCCGTTCGATGTACCGATGGCGCGCCCACCGGAGATTGTTCAGCCTTCGATCGCGCTCTCGAATGGTCCGGCAGTTTTTTCCCATGAATTCCGTTCGATCAATGGTACCGGCAATAACCCGATCGATCCACTGCGTGGTTCCGCAGGGGTCGCGCTCCTGCGCCATACTACCATCGGCTACGGTGACGGCTCCGGCACGCCCGCGGGCGAAGGCGAACCGAGCACGCGCGAAATCAGCAATCTCATCTGCGCGCAGGATCAATTGCTTCCAAACCTGGAGAACACCTCCGATTTCCTCTGGCAATGGGGACAGTTTCTCGACCACGACATTGACCTGACACCGAGTGCCGTTCCAGCCGAGCCTTTCAATATCCAAGTCCCGCTGGGAGATCCCTACTTCGATCCCCAGGGCACCGGCACACAGGTCATCGAGCTTGATCGTTCGCTTTACGAGATGATCCGCGGAGTCAGGGAGCAGCTAAACGTTATTACTGCGTTCATCGATGCTTCCCAGGTCTACGGCTCCAATGAAGCGCGCGCCATGGAACTGCGCACACTCGATGGCACGGGAACCCTCAAGGTAAGCAACGGCAACCTCCTTCCCTATAACGTCCATGGCTTCCCGAATGTGCCCGACAACAGCGCGACTTACTTCCTGGCCGGCGATGTCCGCGCTAACGAACAAGTCGACCTGACGGTAATGCACACGCTCTTTGTGCGTGAACACAACTACTGGGCGCGCTTCGTCAAAAGGCGGCAACCCTGGCTCAATGACGATGCCATCTACTACCGGGCGCGGGCCCTCGTCGGGGCAGAGATGCAAATCATTACCTACAGGGATTTTATCCCGCGGTTGCTCGGGCCAAATGCGTTGCCGCCTTATGCGGGCTATAACCGGCACCTGGATCCAGGAATCGAGAATGCATTTTCAACCGCCGCCTTTCGCGTTGGACATACCATGCTCTCGCCCGTTTTACTCCGGCTGGATGAACACAATCAATCAATCGGCGACGTCCCGCTGCGGGACGCTTTCTTTAACCCGACACTCGTTAGCAGCGTAGGTATCGAAGTTTATCTCCGCGGCCTGGCGAAACAGGCGCACCAGACGATTGACGGCTATATCGTGAATGACGTCCGCAACTTCCTGTTCGGTCCTCCGGGAGCGGGTGGCTTCGATCTCGCCTCGCTCAACATTCAACGCGGACGCGATCATGGTCTGCCGCGCTACAACGTCGTACGACAGAACTTCGGCCTGGCTCCGAAGAATTCCTTTGCCGAGATCTGTTCGGATCCGACCATGCAAGCGAAGCTCGCCAGTTGTTTTGCCACGGTCAATGACATCGATGTCTGGATCGGCGCCCTTGCAGAGGACCATGTTAATGGCGGACAGGTTGGCGAGTTAATCTTTAGTGTCCTGAAAGATCAATTCATCCGGTTGCGCGATGGTGACAGGTTCTGGTATCAGACCTATTTCCCGGCTGGCTGGGTACACTATCTCGAACGTCAAACACTCTCCGCGATAATCCGGCGTAACACGTCGATCGGTGCCGAACTGCAGGCAGACGTGTTCAAGGTGCCGACGCGCTAAACACGATGGCCCGGCCGATCCTGCGCGAGGTTAACACTGTCCCCGCGGAGCGGTGCAGGCCAAAGAGCAAGACGAGGAAGTAATCCCAAGCTCACAGGTTCCCCTTCCGCACTTTCTAGTGCGGCAAAGCCCCCGCTGACCACGGGCCGACATTGAGCGCGGTGAGCACGATTTCCACCGCCAGCGAACAAAGAATCAGTCCCATGATGCGCACCAGAACGGACGCGCCTTGTTTTCCGATCACCCGCAGAATCGCATCGGAGAAAAGAAACAGGAGATAGGTGATGAAAATTACCACCACCATGACAACGCCGGTTTCGATCCGCTCCGGCACCGTATAAACGTCGTCATCCGTTAGAACGATTGCCGCCATTATCGCGCCGCCGCCGGCGATGGAAGGCACTGCCAATGGAAACACCGCCAGATCGCGTCCTTCCTCCGGCGATGTTCCCGGTTGCTCGTCCATTTTCCCGAAAAGCATCTGCAACCCGAACAGGAACAGAATGACGCCGCCAGCCACTTTGAGCGAGTGCAGGTGAACGCCGATCGCGTCGAGAACCCATTGGCCAACGGTCATGGCAGCCACCAGAATGAGAGTGGCGTAAATGCAAGCACGCAGCGCTGTCCAATGCCGCTCTGCTCTGCTGAGCGAAGCAGTCAACCCGGCAAAAAGCGCCAGGTTTGCGATCGGGTTGATCGTCGTGAACAGGGTCGCGAAGTCTTTGCTAATCTTAATCAGGAGCGGAGACATGGGTTGAAACTCTTATCCGAACACCAGATCTTCTTCCACTTCATAATTGAAACTTATTCGTTGCCCACACTCATTCGCTGCTACCCGGC
>JBLMXH010000164.1:0-5026 GCA_050257685.1 Nitrospirota bacterium | reverse complement strand
TGTGAATCCGCACGATCGGCGTTTGACACAAACGCCGCTACAACAACAGCTCCACTTTGCAGCAGTATTTGCAGGCTGCATTCTGTTCGGCGCTCAGAGAGCGCCGCTACAGTACTGCGGACGAGCGAACCACATACTACTTCACCGCTCGAAGCAATTCCGTAAACTGGCCTAGTTCAGCCTGATTCAAATCGGAAACGGCCCAGTAACTCATTCCGTTATTGCTCCAGGAAAAAATATTGTATCCACGTCGCGTTGCCGCGGTTGGCGAAGTGCTTCGATTCATTGCCCCCGGCATGATGAACAGATTGATCGGGTGCTTATTTCGTTGGTAAACGAGTGCGGCGACCGTTTTGCCGCCCAGGTAATCAAGTCGTCCGCCGACAAGAGGAAAACCGCTAGCGGATAAGTCGCGCACCTCCGGGGCGAAATCGATTTTACCGTCGAACCACGGTTTGACGGTGTGCTGATTCGACGACACGACGTCCACCAGCTGCGCGGCGAGCAGTGAGCGCACATGATTCGCAACCACCTGGTCAACAATTGCATCGTTTCGCGTCATCCGCGTCGTTTGAAAAATTACGAAGCCCAGGATAACCGCAGCGAAAGCTGCTCCTGTCGCAAACATGAGCCACGGCGAGAGAGTTTGCCGGCTTGCTTTTGCTTCGCGTCGCAAGGCCGCACGCACATTCCTGCGTAGATGTGCGGGCGCGCGATATGCGATCGCTTCGCTGGTGAACGCGCTGCGCAGTTCGCGAATTGCTTTTTCAGTTCGGCGACAATCTGCGCAACTTTGCAAATGCTGCTCCGTCTCACGCGCGTTCGCGAAATCGAGTTCGCCATCCACATAGGCGTGGAGTAACTCGCGAATGTTTTCGTGTTCGCTCATTTGTTCTGGTCGTAAGTCTTGCTCAGGAGGACTTGAAGCTGGCGACGCGCACGGGCCAGACGCGACATGATGGTTCCAATCGGAACACCCGCGACATCCGCAATTTCTTTGTACGACATGCCTTCAAGTTCGCGCAACGTGATTGCTTCCCGAAATTCTGCCGGCAATTGCTCGATTGCAGCACGCACTGTTTGTCGGTCATGGACGCGATCCAGCGCGATGGCCGCATCCAATGGCGGGACCTGGCCACCGTGTAATTCCTCGTCGAATTCGACTGTTTCTTCATTCATGCGATTTCGCTTCAGAGTGGTGAATGCCGTGTTGCGTACGATGCTGAGGAACCATGCCCGGCTGTTTTCGCCCCGGAAACTGTCGAAAAATCGAAAGGCGCGCAGTGCCGCTTCCTGCACGACGTCCTCGGCATCTCCATCGTTGCGCATGAGGAATCGCGCCAGGTTGTAAGCCGCATCGAGATAGGGCAGGACCTGCCGCTCGAACTCGGTCAGGCGAGGGGACTCGGTAAAGCTGAACACGTAACGTTACTTTCAATCATGAAGAACAAGACTGCGAAAGTCTGATTTTTATTCCCGCGCCCGGAATTTTGCCCCGATCGGGAATAACGCCGCGTGTCGTGTAGTCATGGCCATCAGAAAGGCAAACTTATGAACAGCAACAATTACATTCTACACAACGATAATCCCGACGGCATCGATCGCCGCGGGTTCCTCAAATGCATGGCATGGGCGGGGACAGGCGTGCTTTGGACGATGAGCGGCGGCGTGCTCACGTCAAAATTGCTCGGCGCGACGGCTCCGCTGACAGGCGGTGATTTCAGCTTCGTGCAAATCAGCGACAGCCACATCGGATTCAATAAGGACGCGAACAAGGATGTCATCAGCACGCTACAAAAAGCGATCGCGAAGATTAACGCAATGCCGAGTCCACCAGACTTCGTCCTGCATACGGGTGACTTGAGCCATCTTTCTGAAGCGGAAGAATTCGACGCCCTCGAACAAAATCTCAAGAGCCTCAAGACAGGCGAAATATTTTACGTACCGGGCGAGCACGACGTGATCAGCGACAATGGGGCGCTGTTTAAAGAACGCTTTGGAAAGAAATCGCTCGGGTCGGGCTGGTACAGCTTCGACAAAAAGGGCGTGCACTTTGTTGGCCTTAACAACGTTTTAAATATCCGCGAGGGCGGCCTCGGCGTTATCGGCGCCGAACAGCTCGACTGGCTGAAGAAAGATCTCGAGCCGCTCTCATCCAGCACGCCCATTGTCGTGTTCGCACACATTCCGCTTTGGGCGGTTTATCCGCAGTGGGGGTGGGGAACAGATGACGCCGCACAAGCACTCGGGTTTCTGAAGCGATTCGGATCTGTCACGGTGTTGAACGGCCACATCCATCAGATCGTAAAAAAAGTTGAGGGCAACATCACTTTTCACACCGCAATGTCGACGGCGTTTCCACAGCCGGCGCCCGGCACCGCGCCCAAACCGGGGCCAATGAAGGTTGAAGCCGAGCAACTCAGTTCCGTGCTTGGAATCACCGACGTCAACTATGTCGAAGGCAATCACACGCTTGCCGTTATCGACAGCACACTCGCTTGACACCTAACGAGATCCACCATGATGAACTCACTCTTTTGGGAACGCGCGCATGGCGGCTTTACGCATCTGCCAATCGCCCTCAACTTCGCTGCTGCGTTCTTCGACGCGCTCGCTTTCTTTTGCCGGCGATCCTCCAGGCGGCGCGAGTTCAAGGCTATTGGCTATTGGCTGGTGATCATCGGGGCGCTCGGTTCGTTCGGCGCGGTGTTTTCGGGATTGATATTAACGAAAGGTGTAATTGGAGGGACTGGTGCGGTTTTGCTGCATCATTATTTTGTCTGGCCAGCTTTCATTTTGATTGTCGGCCTGGCTACGTGGCGCTTTCTCGTCGGCCGCGATCCGTCGCCTCGGGCGTTCAAAGTGTATCTCGCGATGATCTCGATCGGCTGCTCGTTAATGGGTGCAGCCGGGTTTTTCGGTGGTGAGATGTTGCTGGGCCATTGAAGTGAGGGCAAATCAGTGAACAACTGGAGCGAGGGAAAAGCTTTTCTCGCGGCGATCTGCGCGTCTGGGACTGCGGTCGCGGCTATGTTCGGAGTTGCCTCGGTCGTGCGGCAGGGAGCGGCATCGATCTCGATTCCGACCTTTGCGACCACCAGTCAAGCTGCGATGAAATTACCGGAGCCTACGGCCGATGCAGCACAGGGGAGACATCTGTTCCTGATGAACTGCGCGCATTGCCATGGAGACGATGCACATGGGGACGAAGGGCCCGATCTACACAATCTGCACAGAAGTGACGCGCGGATTCATGACGTGATCACCGCGGGGATCAAAGGTGAAATGCCATCTTTCGGGAAGAAGCTCGCCGATTCGGACGTTCAACAACTAATTGCCTACCTGCGGACATTACACGGCTAACATGATCGTTGGATTGTGTCCGTCGGCTGTAGCGACGGCTACAGTTCTCTTTCCAGAAGACACACAGCCGACCACGGCCGGTTTGCGTGGAATACCGGCGACGAAATTTTTGAGATTAGTCGAAGAAAAAAAGAAAGGCGGTTCAGTTTCGCTGCCGCATGCATGATGCTGTGAATCTCGATCGGTTTCCAGCCGCGACGCGCAAAAAAATCCGGGCCTTCCAAAGGCGCGAATTTCAGCGGCGCCCCTGCCTGGTTGAGAGGCTCGCCCATCTTTTTCGACAACATTTTCAATAGCGCAGGCGAAGCCAGATCGATGACCCAACGCTGAAAACTCCGGGCACTGGCAAGGTCCTGGCTGAGTGAAGTGACTTCTTTTTCATCGAGATAAACGAGCAAACCCTCGCTGATTACTAGTGCTCGATTTGTGTGGCGACCCAGTTCCGAGAAGAGTTCACGGCGGGCGCTGTCATCGGAAAGATCCAGCCGGACCCGCTCTACTTTGCAGAGCGGCGTTTCATTTCGAAGCACATCTTCTTTGTACGCTAGAATTTTCGATAGATCGACTTCGATCCATCGCAAAGAGCCGGGGAGATTCATGCGGTACGGTCGGGCATCTAGTCCCGCTGCGAGATTTACGATCATGTCAGCTCCTAATTTGATTTGATTGGAAATTACCTGGTCGATCAGCCATGTGCGCGCGACGAACGGCCACGAGTTTTTTTCCGCGAAGGACATCGAGGTGGCGATTTGTTCTCCACGTTCTCCAGCGAGCCGGCGCGCAAGCGGATCGCGAAACACCGCATCGTTTCGCTCGGTCTCGCGTGCGCGATAAACCGCCATCCATCGCGCTGTGTCCGAGATATTCCGAATTCGGGATTTTGGGTCGCTCATTTAGCCATGAAAATAAACCAGCCCTACGGAAGATTGAATCCGCAACTGAAGAACTGGAACGTCTGCCGCGTTTGCCACTTCGCGGAATATGGCTGGTTGCGTTCACGCGCAGGCCGATCTTGTGCTAGAATTTGTGGCCGCCTGCAGTTAGTTAAGCCTAATTATCGGCAATATTTCACATCATGCATAAGACACATGAACTCCGGCTGGCCAGACGGATGGCGCGACTCGGCACGGAGACCGCATTCGAAGTGCTGGTGAAAGCAAAAGCGCTCGAGGCAAAAGGCCGCGACATCATACATCTCGAAATCGGCGAGCCAGACTTCGATACACCGGGCAACATCGTCGACGCAGGATGCGATGCTCTGCGTAAGGGTTTCACACACTACGGACCTTCCGCCGGAATGATGGAATTGCGCGAGGTCATCGCGCAATACGTGAGCGAAACGCGCCGGGTCGACGTGGCTCCGGATGAAGTCGTCGTTGTTCCTGGTGGCAAGCCCATCATCTTTTTTTCCATCCTCGCCCTCGCGGAAGATGGCGACGAGGTGATTTACCCTAATCCCGGTTTCCCGATTTATGAGTCGATGATCAACTATGTCGGCGCGAAGCCGGTACCGATCCGCTTACGCGAGGAATTGGATTTCCGTCTCGACGTTGATGAGCTCGCCAGTTTGATCACAGACCGTACAAAATTGATCATTGTGAATTCGCCCCAGAACCCAACGGGGGGAGTGCTGGAAAAGAACGACATCGACGCGATCGCGCGC
>JBLMXH010000163.1:0-9509 GCA_050257685.1 Nitrospirota bacterium | reverse complement strand
AACTATGTCGCTCGGCTCCCAGCGGCTCCATTGAAACTCGGTCGCTGCCCACGCTCACTCGCTGCCACCCTCGCAGCTTTGCCTTCTATGTCGCTGATGCCTCAGCTCCATTCGCCGTGGCGAGGATGACATGGATATTCGGAACGACGAAGCGTGAATGGCGAAATCACGTCCGCTGGTCTCCGTTTGATCCATGGTTGTTTAATGATGAGTCGGTAATCTCATTTCCTGCGTTCCTGTTTTCCTGATCCCGAGCATCTTGCACACGCGCGGGGCGGAAACCCTCTGCGAATTAGATGTTGAATAAATCCCGCGGCGGGAAAGTCGAACGTCTGATTATTTCAATATTATGAAAAAACTTTTATTCGCATTAACGATGCTGGCGTTTGCTGTGTCTGCGGTTCCGCAGACGCGTGCAGCCGATGTATCGATCGATTTTATTTACGATAATCTTTCGGGCGGCAACTGGATTGACGTCGAAGGATATGGGTACGGGTGGCAGCCGGATGTCGTGGTGAGGGATCCGAACTGGCGCCCTTACTCGGACGGATACTGGGCATACACCGATTACGGGTGGACATGGATTAGTTACGAGGATTTTGGCTGGGCCACATATCACTACGGGCGCTGGGCTAATCTCGCTGATTACGGCTGGGTATGGTTCCCAGGTGAAGACCTGGATTGGGGACCGGCCTGGGTCTCATGGCGGACCGGTGGCGATTACATCGGCTGGGCGCCTTTGCCGCCGCGCGGGCCGGGCGTTGTTTATGAAGGACAGCCTATCGGCGGGAACGTGGATGTGACGTTCGATATCGGGCCGGAATATTACAACTTCTGCGATGTGCGCTTCATCGGCGAGCCCGTCCTGCGCGACCGGATCTTCCCGCCGGTCCAGAATGTTACCTACATCACGAATACGGTGAACGTGACGAACATCACTGTTCAAAACAACATCGTGTACAATTATGGGCCGGATTACGCGGTGGTGAATCGATACTCGAGCCGGCCCATTCAGCGGCTGGCGATCCAACGGGAAACGCCGACGAATCTTACGACCGCTATTAAATCAGGAACGCTGACGAAAGTGCAGGGGAACAAACTGCTGGTTGCCGCTCCCCAGAAACTAGCGAAGGCAGCGCCTGCTGCGAAACCGCCAGCGGTGAAAGCGAAGGTTGCGCAGCCAAAGATCGAGCACGGCTGGAAAGGCGTGCCTAACAAGGCGGAACTGCAACAAAAAATTAAAACTGAAAATCCAAAGAACGTTCCGCCGCCGACTCGTGCTGCGGCGCGTGAAGGAGGCAGTCCGCCGCCCGGTCCCGGAACAAGTCCAGCGGTGGGCGCGGAGCGCGGTCCGGCAGGCACGCCTGCAAGAGGCGGCAGAGCCGGGCGCGTAGCACCGGGTGCAACACAGGCGCCCTCGTTAGGCCGATCGCCGGTTGAGCGTGGAGAAGCCAAACCCCGTGAGCGATCACCACGCCCCGGAGCAACGGCAAAACCAGGAGAAGGCGCGGCGCGCGTGTCGCCTTCGCCGGCCGAAGAAGGTCGACCCGGCGGACGAGGTCGTCCTGGCGTGACGCCTCGGCCGTTCGGAGCGCGCGAAGGTGTTTCGCCCTTGCCACAAGAGCGCGGCAGAGCGCGTGGGCAGGGACAGGGAGCCGAGCGATCCCCACGCGCCGAGGGACCGAACGAGCCGCCAGGAGCAGCGAGAGGAACGCCGCCTTCAGCTTTAGAGGGCGCACCGCCACGCCAGCAAGAGCGTGGTCGCCCACCGGTCCGACGACCTGGTGAGGAGGCAAATCCGCCTCGTGGCGGGTTACAACAGACACCGCCGCCGCAAGGGCGTGAGCAAGGACCCGAGCGCCAACGGTTCGGCACGCCGGCACCTGGTACCGGCGCAGGTGAACAACGCGGCGGACCTCGCGGAGGGCCAGCCGGATTACATCAGCCGGTCACATCTCCGGGTGGTGGCGCAGGTGCAGGACAGGCGGATGAAGCGCGCGCCCGACGAGAAAGAATGCAAGGCGCCTCTGGTCAGCCGCCGCAACAACAACAACAGCAGCAGCAGCAGGAGCGCCGTCAGTTGCAACAGCAGCAACAGCAACAACAGCAACAGCGAGGCGCCGCGCCTGCGGGAGCTGAGCGCGGTCAAGGACGCGGCCAACCGCAAGGCGGACAGCAAAGACAACCCAAACAAACGCCACCGCCTCCAGGGCAGCAGTAATTTTTGGCGCATCAAACACCAGCGGCTCCGGAATGAAATTCCGGAGCCGTTTTTTTTGTTCTAGCTTGCCTTAACTTGTAGGGCGTCTGTGTCAGACGCCACCTATTTACGTTTGTAACCTCTGCTGGTCGGCGTTTCACAGAAACGCCCTACAAGATAAACAGGAAAGTTCGCTACGAGCTTTGTATGACGCCAACGGATACCCTATTTATCATTGGAAAAACCCTTTTGGTATGGCCACTGTTTCCAGTGCGCGACGAGACCAGCTCGGACTGGATTCTCTCGAATGTAGCTCCACTTTTCGTGAACCGATTCCGAAGTTCGAAGGAGGCGATCAAAACCCCCCGGCTGCCATCGCCATTTTTTGCGTCGGTTATATGATTCGTTGAACCAGCGTTTGAACCATTTCAAAAACGCGGCGACGGGTGAATATGATCGTGCATCGCCATGATGCAGTATGTATTCCACCTGTCTAACTGACTGAGCGTTTGATACGTCGCTACCCAAGCGGCGCCATTGGCGAGCGCATCACAGCGAGGCATGACGCAAAGCGTGATGAAATAAATGACTTTGCATTCCCAAGGCAACATTACCGGAATGCGTGGTGGTCGAGCCATAAATCAAAGATTGTAGGGCGTCTGTGTCAGACGCCAACGTCAATATGGAATGGCGTTTCACAGCCGTAACGGATACAAGGCACACGGCCGGGCTTTCAAACGCCCTACAATATTCGCTACAGCAATTCGGCGATTTGGACGGCGTTTAATGCGGCGCCTTTGAGCAATTGATCGCCTGACACCCAAAACGACAGACCATTTTCAAGCGCGCAGTCCAGGCGGAGCCGTCCGACCTGGCAATTGTCTTTTCCAGCGACACTGAGCGGCATGGGATATTGGTTGCTAGGCGGGTCATCAACCAGTTCCAGCCCAGGCGCGTTGGATAGAACTTCGCGCGCTTGTTGCACCGAAATAGGACGCACGAACTCAGCGGTCACAGCAACAGAATGCGCACGGTAAACCGGCACCCGCACGCACGTGGCTGAAACGTGCAGGGTCGGCAAATGCATGATCTTGCGCGTTTCGTCCTGCATTTTTAACTCTTCCCTGGTGTAACCGTTCTCCAGGAAGGAATCGACGTGCGGCAGCAAGTTAAAGGCAATGGGGTGCGGAAAAACTGTAGAGTAAGGCGAGCGTCCCGCTTGCGATTCAGGGGAGGGCAACCGGGACGGATGCCCTGCCTCATCAGCTTCTGATTGACGAACTGCCTGTTTCGTTTGCCACGTTAACTCATCAACGCCTCTGGTACCACTTCCTGAGACTGCCTGGTACGTCGCAGCAAAAACCCGATGCAGGCGGAAAATCTTATGTAATGGATAGAGCGCCATCAGCATCACTGTTGTTGTGCAATTTGGATTTGCGATGATTCCACGATGATGTTTCACGTCGTCTGCATTGATCTCCGGAATCACCAGCGGCACATGCGGATCCATTCGGAATGCCGAAGATTTGTCGATCGCAATGGCATCAGCCTGACATGCGATTGGGACAAATTTTCGGGAAACCTCACCGCCCGCGCTGAAAAACGCGACGTCGATTTTTTCGAACGACCCGGCGTCGAGCTTTTGCACCGGAACCGATTCGCCGCAGAATCGAACGGATTTCCCAACAGAACGAGCCGAACCAATCGGACGCAGGTTTGCGATGGGGAAACTTCTGCGTTCCAGTACACGCAATAATTCAGTGCCGGCGGCACCGGTCGCACCAACCACAGCGATGTGATAACCTCCCATTCGCGGTCGATTTTAATCCTGTAACGGAAATTTGTCGCTAGTAGAAAAATTGATGAAGAGCATTCACGTTTCGATTCGAGAACAGCGACTCACTGTAAAAGAGGACGAACAGCCGATCCGCACTTATGCGGTGTCCACGTCACGGTTCGGTGTCGGGACGGAGGAGGGGAGCTTCAAAACCCCGATCGGCCGGTTTCGGGTGGCGGAGAAGATCGGAAGCGATATGCCACACGGAACGGTGTTTGTCGGGCGGATTCCGCTTCGGCCGGACGAAGCGCTTCCTGCAACGGAGGATTTCGTGACGTCACGTATTTTGTGGCTGGACGGACTCGATGAGCAAAACGCGAATACACGTGACCGCTTCGTCTACATTCATGGAACGAAGCATGAGGACAAAATCGGCACGGCTGCGAGTCACGGCTGCGTGAGAATGCGTAATGCGGACGTGATCGAACTGTTCGAAATGGTTGATGAAGGTACGCCGGTAATCATCGAAGCATGACGTGGAAAAATCCCAAGCACCAGGTTCCAAATTCCAAAAACCAGCAAGTCGTGCGGTAGGGCCCGTTGGTCCCGAAAGCGACGCGTGGACGCGTCGCACTCCCAAAGCTTCGCGAAATTGATCGGTGCTTCATTTGGTTTTGCGCGAACCGCTTTAGGAGTGCGGTGCGTCCTCGCACCGCTTTTGCACTCGGATTTAGGATTTCCGGCCGGCACAGGTTGGCCGGTGATACATCCAAAGGACTTGACAAAAACGTTGTTGTGCGTGTGTGATCCTACACGGGCAGTGCAGCTTGCAACGAAAGGAGGCGAGATAGATTGAAACAACTTCTAAAGGCGATCATGATCGTGGCCGTTTTGGCCACTGCTTTGAGCTTTGGTGCTTGCGCTCAGAGGAAAGAGACTGTGACCACCAGCGCAGGTACGACCGGCTATTCGAAATAAACCGGTCCGCCACAGGGCTTAAAAAACTTAAGAAAAGCATTGCTTCCCCCTAGTTCCCTGCCTAAACAGACCGGAGCAACTTGCTGCGAAAGGAGGCGAGATAGATTGAAATTTTTGAAAATGATCGTGGTGATGGCCGTTTTAGTTTCGGCGTTGGGACTTGGGGCTTGTGCGCAACACAAGGAGGTCGTCGTCCCTCCTACGCCCAAAGGCGGAAAATAGTTCCGCTGCGCGGCAATTTTGTGGTGGGCTATCTCGCTCAAAAGGCCAGGTCGTTTTTCGGCCTGGCCTTTTTCCGTCGGAATGAATGAGGTCGGTCTCTACCGGCCGTCTGCATTCACGGGCGAGGACATGCCACCGATGATCTGCCACGTGCCGTCGGTGCGAATCCACGTATGCGTGATTCGCAATTTGTCGGTCTTAATCTCGGTGCCTGCTCTGTTGGCCCACGCTGCGTTGATTCGATAGTAATTGATCGCGACATCCCCGGTCACCTGAATGGCGAGCTGCTCGATTGAGTAGGACTGAAGGCCATCGCCTTTGGACGTGTTCGCAGTGATCCAGTCGGTGATATGATCCTTCCGTACCGGCGCGGGACTGACAAACGGCCAGCCAACAAAATTCTCGTGCCATAGCGCTCGATATTTGTCGAGGTCATTGGTTTTCACGTATTCCCAATAAGCTTTTTCCAATTGCCAGATCTGTGTTTCCTCCTTCGCTGAAGTTTGTCCGAAAGCACTGGCAGCCAATGCCAGAAACAAAATGGCGGGTCGCATCATGTGCCGATCGTATTTGAGAAAACCAAACGAAGGCAAGATCTCAACGCACATGGATCGTCTGGGCGACGAGATCTGTAGCGGCGGTCTCTGACCGCCGATTTGTTGGAAATGCCTTCGGCGCTCAGAGTGCGCCGCTACAGTAAATGACGCCGGCAGCGACGACGCAGCGCTACATCGGTCGTGCGCAGCAGCTTATTGCGCGCGCAAAGCGATAATCGGATCGACCTTGGTGGCGCGCAGCGCCGGAATGTAGCTGGCGAGGATTGCCACTGCGAGCAGCACCACAGAAATGCCGACAAATGTTATGGGATCCGTGGCACTGATCCCATACAGCAAAGTCGCCATCACTCGCGTCAGAATAAATGCCGCTCCCACTCCGAGCAGCATGCCTGTGCCGACTAATTGCAGCCCTTGCTTTACTGTCATTTGCAAAACATCTGCGCGTCGCGCGCCGAGCGCCATGCGAATTCCGATCTCGCGGGTCCGTTGCGCGACTGAATAGCTCATGACTCCATAGATTCCGACCGATGCAAGGACCAGTGCGACTACGGCGAAAAAGCCTAACAAAAACATGCTGAAACGTTGTCTTGCGACTGCTTCGGCCAATATGTGATCCATTGTGTCGATGTCCGCGACGGCTTGATCCTTGTCGACCGCCCAGATGGTGTTGCGCACCGATCCGGCGAGGCTCATCGGTTCAATACTCGTCCGCACCACAAGCGCATTGGCAGGGACATTTTTCAGCTGTCGATAGTTCAAGTACATTTCCATCTTTGTTGGGGCGATCAGGTCGTTTTGCCGAACGTCTTTCACAACTCCAATCACTTCTCGCCACGGCGAGGTCGAAGTGCTGGAACTCGGCTTTAAACGTTTGCCGATGGGGTCCTGTCCGGGCCAGAAATGCTGGGCGGTTTTCTCGCTGATGACGACGACATCCTTGGAATCGCCTTTGTCCTGATCTGTGAAGTCCCGACCGCGGATGATCGGAATACCCATGGTGGCGAAATAACCGGGCCCGACTACACGGTAAATGACGTCTGGTTGCTGATCGGGAGGCGGATCAGGTAGTCCCTCGACACTGATGCCCATCGAATCGCCGTTGTACGTAAGCGGCAGATTGTTAGCAACGGCGGCGGATTGCACACCGGGTAAGGCATGGACGCGTCGAATCACTTCATCAAAAAATGTGCCGCGGTGGTCGCGATCGGGATATTTCACCTCAGACAAATCCACTTTCATCGTCAGCAGGTGATCGGCACGGAATCCGGGATCAAGTTTGCGGAGATGCAAAAAGCTGTTGATCAACAGTCCGGCGCCGATCAGCAGCACGAATGAGACGGCGACCTCGCCGATCACTAACAGTCCTCGAGCTCGATGTCCTCTCACGCCGCCGCTGGAGTCACGGCCACTTTCTTTCAGCGTGTCATTGAGATTTAAGTGAGACCCATGAATCGCTGGCGCAAGACCGAACGCGATTCCGGTCAACACCGCGACGAGTGCCGTGAAAATCAGAACCGTGCCATCAATGCTAATCGCTTGAACCTGCGAAATACTCGAAGGAATGAAAGTTCCCAGAATGTGAATGCCGGCGATGGCGAGCAGCAAACCTAATCCCGCGCCCAACATCGCGAGCAACACACTTTCAGTCAGGAACTGGCGGGTAAGACGCGAGCGGCTTGCGCCAAGCGCCAGGCGCAGCGCAATCTCCTTCTGCCGGACGGCAGCGCGGGCGAGCAGGAGATTTGCGACATTGGCGCACGCAATGAGCAGAACGAAGCCAACAGCGCCGAGTAAAATGAGGAGAGCCGGTTTGATATCGCCAACTATTTGTTCGTGAAGCGGCACCACCACCGCGCCTCTTCGCGTGTTGTAAACCGGATACTGCTGCGCGAGCCGGGCAGCGATTGTTTCCATCTCCACCTGGGCCTGCTGGAGAGTGATGCCTGGTTTCAGACGCGCGATTACTTCGAGAAAATGATTTCCACGCTGCGATGCTTCCTCCGGTGGAAATGCGATGGGCACCCAGAGCTGATCACTGCGGGTTGAGTAGCCGGGCAGCTGCACGAAGGCAGGCATGACTCCGATAACCGTGTAGCTTTCGCCGTTTAGAGTAAGCGCGCGGCCAATGACACCCGGATCGGAGCCGAAACGCCGCTGCCAGAGTGAATGACTCAAAAGAACAACGTGCGTGCCGGGTCGGTCATCATCCGCCACGAATGTGCGACCAATCAGCGCGGGTACGCCTAACAAGTCGAAAAGATTCGCCGAAACGCGCCGTCCTTCCAGCCGCTCAGGTTCGCCGACGCCGGTCAGGTTAAAGCTCCGCTCCGCCATCGCCGCCATTCCGGTGAAGGATTGGGCTTGCTTTTGCCAGTCAAGAAAGTTGGCGGGGGACGGTGTATCTTTCGGAAACCCGAGGTGCGCAGCGTTCTCCCACAGAGTCACGAGTTGTTCCGGGTGTTTGAATGGAAGCGGCCGCAACAACACGGCGTTGACCACGCTGAAGATCGCAGTGTTAGCTCCGATGCCCAGCGCCAACGCGACAACAGCTACAGCCGTGAATGCCGGATTCTTCGCCAGCATGCGCAGGGCGTACCGGATATCTTGGCCGAGATCGGAAAATATATTGGCGGCGGATTCTTTCCCCGACGTGATTGGCTCTTGCGAGACCCGACGCTCCACTTTCTTCAGCTCGCGGCGCAATAAGTTGGACGTGTTCAACTCCTCCACCACTTTTTTGCGTGCTTCCTCTTCTGACGCGCCGCCGTTGAGCGCTCGCTCATATTCCTCTTCCAGATGCTGGGAAAGCTCTTCAACGATTTCCGTCTCACGCTCGGGAGACAACTGGAGCTGCGAGAGCCGGGCGCTGATCTCTGCTTTGAAATCAGGCATGTTGAATTCCAGTGATCAGGTTGATGGCTTCGACGAACTCACGCCAGCCGGCGCGTTGCTTCGACAGCACGTTTTTGCCAGTGGCAGTCAGGCGATAGTAGCGGCGACGGCGTTGGCCCGCCTTCTCAATCCAGCGGCCCCGGATCCAATTCCGTTTTTCGAGTCGATAAAGCAGCGGATACAGCGAGGCGATATTGAATCGAATCGCGCCGCGCGAACGCAACTCGATCAATTGGCCGATCTCGTATCCGTGCCGCGGACGATCTTCCAGCAGAGCCAGAATCATCAACTCGGCGCTGCCCTTTTTTAATTCGCGATCTGGGACTGGCGATAACATATATGTCAATGCCATATAACATATGAAAATCGCTGTCAACTGAAGACAGCCGATGTTTTTTAATTATCGAGGTGAGCGGAGCGGAAAGGAAACAATCAGGAAAGCAGGAAAGCAGGAAGGGGAGAAACGGGAGCAGTTGCAGGCAGGGCGACCACTCCTGTGGGCGCCGCGCTTCCGGCGTGCAGGGGACTGCCCGCCCTACCTTTCGTCGCTCTTTCGGCGTGCAGAAGGTCTGCCTATTTGTATGCGATGGCGGCGCTCGACGGGCCGGCTAGATGGATGACCTCGAAGCGATTGAACCCGATTTCGCGGCACCACTTTTCAAAATCCGCGGCGGAATAATCGAATGCGTCCCCGAATTCGATCAACATGTTCAACGACATGAGCAGACCGAAAACATTTTCGCGCCGCTCGTTGTCGATCAGTGCTTCCACTGCAATGAATGCGCCGCCGGACGGGAGTGCATCGTAGGCGGCACGTATCAGCTTCATCTTCTTCTCCAGATTCCAGTCGTGCAGAATCATTCCCATCGTGATCACGTCGGCC
>JBLMXH010000162.1:0-5130 GCA_050257685.1 Nitrospirota bacterium | reverse complement strand
TTTGCAACTCCTCGGTGATCCTTTCTTTGACTATGTTTTGAATGGTATCGCCCAACGAAGGGGACGCAGTAGCAGTCGGCGCAGGTTGTGAAGTCGCTCTGTTCTTATCAACCGAGTGCATGATCGCGGGCGCGAAAATCACCGACACAATGGCAAGTATGAGGAATAACACCACGATGATCAAAATCGCGAGCACGATCGGGGAACGTCCTTTGTGCGTTGTGACGCCAGGCGCGGTGCGTCGCACCCCGCTGACACACGCCGGCGGCGCGGGGTTGCCAATCGTCTCGGCATAAAGGTTCACTAACGAAACAACAGCTCCGTGTTTCACTTCTACATCGCCTAATTCGTGAAGGTAACGCTGCCAACGACGATGCTGCGCCAGATCTCCTGCGAAGCGTTTACTCACCAGAATGTGACCCGCATCTCCGCAATCCATTACCCGACGCGCAATATTGATTCCTACTCCGGAAATGTTTTCGCGCGCGTTCGCGTCCTTGATGTATTGCACCGGCCCGCTGTGGATGCCCATTCTTACCGGCAAGCTCGGTTGCGCATGCAGGGCCTGGCTGACTTCCAAAGCGCACTCCGCAGGGCCCTCCACTGAACCGGTAAAAACCAGAGCCATACCGTCACCGGTCGGCAAGATCATCAACTGCCCCGCTGCTTCCGCAGCGCGCGCCGCTTCGGTATTGCGGACAATCTGATTCAATTCCTGAAGCGCTTCTGATTGTTCGTCGGTCAGCAGCTTGGAATAACCGACGATGTCGATAAACAAGACATGCGCGATTTCCAGGCGCGGCTTACTTTTCTCGTCTTCGCCCATTTGCCCGAAATGTTAACTGCACTCCATAGATCGCTCTAGACGAATTTTTCTCGTCACCATTTTGCGGACGGCGGCTTCGTGAACGGCGCACCTAGAATGTAATGCCTGATCAGTGACACGGGCGGCCAATTCGAGATAACCACAACCTGAGCGGCCGGATGGGCCGAAGGTTGCCTGCACCTATTTCTCTAAGTATTCGGTACCGAATTTGCCGGTGCCGCTCAACTGAACTATTACCTCCCCGTCTTTCGCCGCCAAAAAATGAGGGAAGCCGGCTGGGATGACAATGAAACTGCCGGCTGGATACCCCTTCAGCTTATCCGGATCAAACCTTTCGCCCTCGCCCAGATACCAAGTCCCTTTGATAACCGTAACAACTTCGTCATGCAGGTGCGTGTGTGCGAGAACGCGTCCGCCGCTGGGAATCCTTACCCGATCCACCCACGGGCCGCCGTGACTGGAATCGCCGAGCAACTGAGCCCGCTGCCGCCCATCCTTGTAGTATCCAGGCGTAAACCACTGCACTTGTTCCGGGGTCAACGCGATAATCTTTTTCGTGGTGTTATCGTCCCTGGTCATTGCGAGCGTCATCACCGCGGCAGCGGCTATAACAAGCGTCTTTTTGTTCCCTGTCACAGCAATGTTAAATGACCACTGCCTAACGAGCCGAACATAAACCACGGCAGCAACTTTTATTTACATCAAACATCGCACATCAAACATCCAACATTTCCCCTGTTGGATTTATCGATCGTTCAGATCCATTATCGTGGCTCACCAAGGTCGAGCTGATACTCGAATCTGGCCAAATCCGAGCCGGATTGCTGGACAACGCTTTTCGGGAGTGGCGGATACTTCGCAGAGGCAAGCGCTCGGCGCGCCGTCTCTTCTGCCCATTGATTATGGCTAGTCGAGACAACCTTCACGTTGTGGGGACGGCCTTGTCTGTCGAGTTGGAATGTACATTTCATCGACATCCGATGAATCCGTTCAGGATGCTTCACGAGCTCAGCAAGCACGACTCGACGAGCGACCTCGGTGGCTTGAACTGTATACGCTCGCCCGACGGCATCGCTGTCTGCGGCGTGCGCACGAGCTGGCCAGAGCTGTACAGACATGATCAAAAGCAAAGCGATGAGCGATTGAGCACGCATGGGTCTAACGAGAAGAAGATAAAACAGGGGCGGTTATCGTGGCGACATTAAACATCAAACCTCGAATATCAAACATCTGGTTCGTAGGCTTCATCGATGATTAGTTTTTTCAACGTGGTAACTCCGACGGCGGTGCTGAAGCAAGCTGATAAACTCCATCATGATTCTTCACATACTGGATCTCCAACATTTTCCTCTGCGATTGGCCGGGCTGGCGATAGATTATGGCGTAGGTGCGTGCGACAACCTCGTCCTCACTGACGCGAATGCTAACGACCTCGGCGCCGGGAAAGAGTCGTGAAAAGTCCGCTTGGCTTGAGCGACTTCGGGACGACGGTCGCTGCAACTGGCAAGCGCGATGATGAATCCACTCACCGCGACTGTGATGAGGCTGCGCGCTAGCATCTAACGAGACGGAGATAGCCACGGCAACGCGTCATACCGACATCAAAGATCAAACCTCGAACATCAAACATCTCGTTTTTTGGCTTCATCGTTTTGTTAGGTGCAAACCTCCAGAGACTCGTTAGGCCAAGGGGCGTGGTGCTGGCGTTGGGCGAGACCGCGGAGTTGGTTGGGACCTTGGCGTTGCCGTTACCGTGGGCGTCGCCGTAGGCGTGGCTGTAGCCGTAGCCGTCGTTGTCGGACTCGGAGTTGCAGTTGGTGTAGCTGTTGGCGATGGCCCAGCTTGCGCGCAGTATTTGCCGCCCGTGTCAAAGACGCTCACCCTATTGTACCCACCCCAGACGATCATTTCACCGCCCGTCCAGACCGCCGCGTGCCAGAAGCGCGCAGCGGGGGCCCCGCTGGTGCTGGTGGCCGTCCAGTTATCTGTGCCGGGATCGTATCTCCCACCGGTGTTCAACGAGCTGGCGTTTTGATCGCCACCCCACACAATCATTTCGCTGCCCGTCCAGACTGCGGTGTGCGCCTCTCGTCCATCAGGCGCATTCGTACTGCTGGTAGGTGTCCAGTTGTCCGTACTGGGAGTGTATCTTCCGCCTGTATTGCGGTAGGTGTTGGGACTATTAAAGCCGCCCCAGACCACCATTTCAGTACCGCTCCAGACCGCCGTGTGCCAGACTCGGACGTCCGGCGCGTTGGTCATACTCGTTGAAGTCCACGTGTCCGTATTCGGATTATATCTGCCCCCGCTATTGAGGATTGTGATGTCATTCACGCCTCCCCAGACGATCATTTCCTTGCCAGTAAACACGGCCGTGTGAAGCTCTCGGCCAAGCGGCGCGTCGGTAGTACTGGTGGCGATCCACGTATCGCTAATCGGATTGTATCTCCCGCCAGTGTTGACATGACCTGCGGTGCTGCTTCCGCCCCAAACGATCATTTCGCTGCCTGTCCACACTGCCGTGTGAGAGTATCGGCCATCGGGTGCATTGGTATTGCTGATAGCAGTCCAAGTATCCGTGCTGGGATCATATCTCCCGCCGGTATTAAACCGAGTGCCGCTGTTATATCCGCCCCAGACGATCATTTCACTACCCGTCCAGATTGCTGTGTGAGCAAACCGGGCAGTAGGTGCGTTGGTGGTGCTGATGGGCGTCCAACTGTCTGTGCTAGGACTGTATCGCGCGCCGGTGTCCAAGCCATTAATGCGATCGGTCGTTCCACCCCAGACGATCACTTCGCTGCCGGTCCAAACCGCCGTGGGGAGCATTCGGCCATCGGGCGCATTCGTGATGCTTGTTGGGGTCCACGTGTCATCGATGCAGCCAACCGAAGGAGTCGATATTACGGGAAGCGTGTAGCTGGCGTTTAGCGCCGCCGTTGTTATCGGCACCTGCGTCTCCGCTCTCGCCACCAAAGATTGTAATGGTCCTTTTAACCACGCAATTGTCGTCAACTTGACGCGGCTTTCGCTGTTCAATCCTGTGAGTAGCCGCTTCGCTAGCACTGGTCTCGCCAAGCATTCAGCAATCACAAAAGGATCGTCGCCCAGCGCTTGAAAGATTTCGCGCAGAATCTGGGCCTGCTTGGTGTGCCGGACCATTCGGTCCATCTCGGCTTGAAGTTGTTCGGGAGTGATCGGCCTTTGCCAGTAATCGTGGAGCGTCTGAGACTCGCGCAGATAATTCTCCACCTTCCTTTCAATCTGCTGCTGAGACATCAACGTCTCGAGCGCTGGCTTCAGGTCACATCGATCTTTTGGCCAAATGCGATGGTGCCAGTAAACTTTCTCAATGGCTCGCTGATAAGCTGCGCGCTCTGCGAATGTGAGCGTTCGGTAAGAAACGCTGGCTGTCGGTTTAGGACGAAGTAAGGCCAGCAACATCCCTGCGAGGATCAAACATGCCGCTGTTCTAACAGCAATGTTAATACGCCCTTTCACTTTGATCGCACTCGCGGTGAGAAAACAGCTTTTACTCCGAACGCGTCAAAGATGTCGAGACATTCTTCCGATGCTCTGCAATGCAATGTTTCGTTGAAATCGTCAGACCCGTTTTCACTGGGAATCATAATGGGTCGCCAGCGCTGCGCGGCCAACATCACGGCCTAACGAGACAGCGTGGCGAAATCAAACATCAAACCTCGAACATCAAACATCTGTTTCCTTGGCTTGTTCGATTGTGATGGATGCTTTCACTCGCCGCTCATCGATCGAATGAATCCGGAAAGGTCATCTTTCCGTCTTTGTCGAATCCGAAAGTCACGCCGGATGAGCCTCCGTGTCCATCAGTAGCGAACGCGCCGTAAACGCGACCGGGAATGAGCTTCTGCGGTTGGATCATTGTGGTAAACCCGGGAGGCGTAACCCCGTACTCGATCGGCTTTGTCAGACCATGGCCGCTCAAGATGGACCACATCGCCTTCCACCGGTCATCGTCGGTCCGCATGGAAACGGTGAATGACTGGATGTCGGTCTTCGGATGTTTGTTCGAATCACCGTAGAACTCGAAGCGGATCGGCCCACCCAATCGCCCAGTCGCCTTGCAAACAAACGAATATGACATTGCCTCTGCAGCGATGACCGCGGACAGCAATAATATGGCGGCAGGGACGCGCATTAACATCTAATGGGAAAGAGATAAGCCACGACAGGGTGTCATAGCAAGCACGCTGAACGCATTTCGAAGTAGGGCCATCTGGTTCATGGACCGGGTTAAATGGGCGGTATCCACTTGCACCCATGCT
>JBLMXH010000161.1:0-7339 GCA_050257685.1 Nitrospirota bacterium | reverse complement strand
GCTGCGAAGCGCGGGCTGCTCGGAAGTCCGGCGGCTCGCCGGACTCGGCAGCTGGTCGGCTCGACCAGCATTCTGCAGATCGGCAGGCGAGCCGCCTGCCGGCCGAGTCAAGCGGGCCGCTTGACTTCCTGCAACCGCGCGATCTCACGCCGGGTGATCACGATGTCCCGCCGTTCTCGTTAGGCGGGCAGGACATGTACGCGATTTCACCAGACAGCCAGGAAGTTGCGTACACGAGCAATATCGACGAAGTCGAAGCGACCAGCACGAACAACGAAATTTTCGTCGTTCCGATGAGCGGCGGTACGGCGAAGAAAATTTCCACCAGTTCCGGCGCCGACACGACGCCACTTTACTCACCGGATGGAAATGCCATTGCGTGGCGTTCGCAGGCACGCGCAGGTTTTGAAGCCGATAAATGGAATCTATTGGTTTATTACAAAGCAACAGGGGAAACGCGCAATGCCACAGCTAGTTGGGATCGTTCAAGTGGGAGCTTCGTGTGGCGACCGGATTCGCGCGCATTTTTTGTGACGGCGGAAGATCGTGGCCAATCACCAATTTGGCAGCTTGTCCTTTATGATAAGCAACCGCTGGAGTTCGCGCCCGGTCTGCACGCGGATGATCTCGCCATCGTGCACAGCGATGAAGGCGGATACGTATTTTTTAGTCGCGCATCAATTGATCGCCCTTCCGAGATAGCTGCGATTGACGTGCTGCAGAATCCGAAATCCGAACTAAAGGGTCAGCCGATCACCCATATGAACGACGCGCTGTTGTCGCAGATCGACATGCAGCCGTTTGAGTCGTTCACGTTCAAAGGCGCGAATGACGAAGAGGTCCAAGGATTCCTGGTCAAGCCGCCGGCATTCGATCCCAACAAGAAATATCCGCTGAAATTCCTTCTCCACGGCGGACCACAAGGCGCGTGGGGGAACGAGTGGACGTATCGTTGGAACGCGGAGTTGTTCGCTGCGACGGGCAATTACGTGGTGGTGATGATCAATTTCCACGGCTCAACCGGTTACGGACAGAAGTTTACCGATTCGATCAGTGGTGATTGGGGCGGCAAACCGTACGTCGATCTGATGAAGGGACTCGATTACGTGGAGAAGACTTACCCGTTCATCGATAAAAATCGCGAGGCAGCGCTTGGCGCGAGCTACGGCGGTTACATGGCCAACTGGATCCTCGGCCACACAAATCGATTCAAGTGTATTGTGTCGCACGACGGGATGTTCAATACGGAGTCGGCGTATGGCACGACGGAAGAACTTTGGTTTCCGGAATGGGAATTCAAAGGGCCGCCGTGGAAAAGTCGCGACGTGTACAGGAAATTTTCACCGCACTTGTTCGCCGATAAATTCAAAACGCCGACGCTGGTGGTTCACGGCCAGCTCGACTACCGGCTCGACGTGAGCGAAGGATTTCAGCTTTTCACGACCCTTCAGCGACTGGGGATTCCCTCCAAAATGTTGTACTTCCCGGATGAAGGACATTGGGTCCTTAAGCCGCAGAACTCGCGCCTTTGGTACAAGACTGTCAATGATTGGGTGGATCAGTGGTGCAAGTGAGGGCTAGTGTCATGTCAACCGGAGTGGAGACATCTCTACTTGTTCTCGTCAGAAAAAATCGGAGATTCCTCGACTCCGCTCGGAATAAAAGACAATGCCGGGCGGCGCTTCCCCTTGACTTTTTGCGCGAGTTGCGCATTAAAACGCTTCGAAAATCTATGGAACGTTCCTTTCGTTATTCATTGCAGGCACTTCTCTCGGTTGGTCTGGTTCTATTAGTCGTTGGCTGCGGCGAAGACCCGCGTTTTTCCGGCAATACCCAATACTTGGGCGGCACTTACGGCGGCGTCCCGGCTACCGGGCCGCGCGATACCGTCTCTTATTGGGACGGCGATCACGCCAGCGGAAGTCCCTCGATCAAGATCAGCCTCGGAGAACAGCGCGCCTATTTTTATAAGAGCGGCGTTCTCGTTGGGGTTTCACAATTGTCCACCGGTCGAGAAGGGCTCAATACTCCGACCGGTAACTTTAAGATTATTCAAAAGGATCAAAACCACGTATCCAGTTTGTTCGGAGATTACGTGGACGCAGGTGGCAACGTGGTGAAGGCAAACGTCGACATTAAAAAAGATCCGAAACCGCCGGGCACGCATTTCCAAGGGACGCCGATGCCGTACTTTATGCGCGTCGTGTCAGGAACAGGGTTGCACGCGGGTTATTTGCCGGGTTATCCGGCGTCACACGGTTGTATCCGGATGCCGGAATTCATGGCGGAAAATTTTTTCCGATCGGTGTCAGTCGGAACGCCGGTCACGATTACGCCGTAGACGTTCCCTCGTCCTGGTCGTCGTAATCGTCCTCGGTTGCTTCGATTTTCAGGACGACGAGGAGGACGAGAACGATGCTTACAATTCCGGCGCTCTCATAAAACGAGGAATTGTAGGGCGTTGGAAAGCCCGGCCGTTGCTTCGCATCCGTTACGGCTGTGAAACGCCATCGCTGGCGTCTGACACAGACGCCCTACAAAAGACATGCACGGGCGGTCTGATAAGGGGAATGCTGGTCGAAACATCTCGGGCTGTTCGGCGTTGTATCTGTGCTTGCAGAAAATTCTCGCTCACGTCATTCTGATTATCCCGCTGGAGGAATATGATCGTTATTGCGCAACCAAACGCCACCGAGGATCAGATCCAACGGATTGTCACTCGCGTCCGCGAATTCGGACTTGAAGCGCAAATCAGCCGCGGCGCATCCCGCGTAATCATCGGCGTTGTCGGGCCTGAGGCGCTCCTTAGGGAAAAAGCCATCGCGGCGATGCGTGGCGTGGAAGCGATCGTGCCTGTCTTGAAGCCTTACAAGCTTGCTGCGCGCGATTCACGGGGCGCTTCCTCAGTACCAATTGGCGACGTTCGCCTCGGTGAAAACGAGGACGTCGTCCTTATTTGCGGACCGTGTTCCGTTGAAAGTAAAGAGCAGATCCTGTCCATCGCCACGATCGTGAAGGAATCCGGTGCAAGAATTTTACGCGGCGGCGCGTTTAAACCGCGAACGTCGCCGTACAGTTTCCAGGGATTGCGTGAAGAGGGACTTCGGTTTCTCGCCGAAGCACGCGCAAAGACTGGGTTGCCCGTTGTGACCGAAGTCATGGACCCGCGCGATCTTTCGATGATCGAGAAATACGCGGATTGCCTCCAGGTTGGCACGCGCAACATGCATAATTTTTCGCTCCTAAAAGAGGTAGGCCGCAGCACGCTTCCCGTGCTCCTCAAACGCGGTTTCAGCGCCACGATTTATGATTTGATCATGAGCGCGGAATACATCCTGAACGAGGGCAATCCTAACGTCATCCTGTGCGAGCGCGGCATTCGTACGTTTGATAACGCTGCTCGTTATACCCTCGATTTGAGCGCCGTTCCGATTTTGAAATCCAAAACGCATTTGCCAGTGATCGTCGACCCGACCCATGCGCTTGGACTTCGCGAGTTCGTGCCGCAGATGTCTCTAGCCGCGGTCGCCGCCGGCGCGGACGCTCTCATGATTGAAGTGCACGACTCGCCGGAACAGGCCAAGAGCGACGGAAACCAGGCGCTCACGCCGGAAATATTCGCCGAGATTGTTCCCCGTCTGCGCGCCGTCGCCGCCGCAATCGGTCGCGAGATGTAGAATCTGCACTTCGCGGGCGTCTTGCCAACGCGTTGAGGACAACGCGTTCCACCTAAGGTGGATCGGCTTCTCCGAAGCCGATGCGAAATGGAGTCGCCGAAGGCGCAAGAATAGAGACGCGGCTACAAATTTAGTTGATTTATCGTAAAGTTTGCGGTGGAAAAATCAGCGGAACTTTTGGAGCGCGTCGCAGCGAGCGAACCGATCGCACGCAAGCTCGAAGCGATAGACCGGGCTGAATGGCCCGTTCGATTTTCGCATGTAATCCAGCCGGCGCAGGCATTTCTGGCGGCGGTGCTCGCAAATGCTTGTCATGGCGGTCGAGTTGATAAACGGCACCCGGCGAATTCCACGATTTGGGTTTTCTGTCCCAGCGTTCATTCCCAGGAATTGTTTTACGAGAGCTTGTTGAACTGGCGGCCGGATGCGCTGTTCCTGCCGGAAGCAGAGCTGACCGGGATCGAAAATATTTTGCCGGACCCGGAGATCGCAGCCGAACGGCTGGCGCTATTTCTGCAAATCGAGCGAGATGCGACGCCGCGCGTCATCGTGACGACACGCGCAGGCCTCGATCAAGCTGCTCCCAAACCCGGAACTCTTGAACCTGCGGTTGTTCAACTCCGACGGGGAGCAACGAAGGAAATGCAGGCACTTCTGGAACAACTCGCGGGAAGCGGTTATGAACGGGTCTCACAAGTTACCACTCGTGGACAGTTCGCCGTCCGCGGAGGGATCGTGGATCTTTATTCCTGGCATGCGCCGTTGCCGTTTCGATTAGAGTTTTTCGGCGACGAAGTCGCATCGTTACGCGAGTTCGATATCGATACGCAAACTTCCCTGCGCGATTTGCGCTCCGTCGATATCCTGCTGAATCAAGCAGCGGCAGACCAAAGCGGTGAGGTTCGTGATTATGTTCGCGAGCGCGACCTGATCATCGATGTCGAACCAGTTGAAAGCACGGCGGTGACGGGGAGCGCGGGCGCCCTCGCTGCCCAAACCGTTTCGCAAACACACATCCAAATCAGTGAAGGTTGGATCGAAAGTGGGCCGGAAGATTTCAGCGGCGCGTTTCAAGATTGCGAAATCGGGGAGTTTGGCGCCGGCGATCTCGTGCTCGCCGAAGCCAAACGCGCGCAATTCGTCGAACGCTTGAAAGAATGGCGCGCGAATAATACCAGGATCGTAATTTATTTTCAGACTGAAGGCGAGATCGAGCGGTTCCGCGAAATCATGGAAGGGGCGGTTGAGGATGTCGACTTCGTTGAGGGCTCGCTTGCGCGCGGATTTTGTTTTCCCGCAGCTAATCTTGTCGTTTTGTCGGCTGCGGAGTTATTCGGGCGATTCGCAGTCCATCCTCGAAGGCTTTTGAGGCTTCGCCGTGCCGAACGTCACCGCGCACAGATCGATTTCAGCGAACTCGCCGAAGGGGATTTAGTTGTCCACCTGGAGCACGGCATCGGAAGATTTTTGGGCGTAGAAACGATACCTGTCGGACAGGCGCATCGCCTGCCTGAAACGGGTCATGCGTCGCTGGCAAGCGGAGCGCTTGCCCTACAACAACCTACGCAACCGCAAGAGGTACTGGTCCTCGAGTTCGCTGATGAAGCGAAGCTATACGTACCCCTCGAGCAGGCTTATCTCGTCTCCCGCTACGTCGGTGCCGGAAAGAAATCGCCGCCGCTCAGCTCGTTAGGCGATGGCAGATGGGGGCGCGCAAAAATCAAAGCTGCGGCATCCATTTTCGATTACGCGGGCAAAATGCTCGCCATCCAGGCAGAGCGACAAATGCAGTCCGGCTACGCGTTCGCGCCGGACACGAAATGGCAGGCAGAATTTGAACGTTCATTCCCGTTCCGGGAAACGCCGGACCAAATGAAGGCGATTATCGATACGAAAATCGACATGGAACGGCCGCGGCCCATGGATCGGCTGATTTGCGGCGATGTTGGCTTCGGCAAAACGGAAGTCGCAGTCCGCGCAGCGTTCAAGTCGGTAATGGAGGGAAAACAAGTGGCCGTGCTCGCGCCAACCACTGTTCTGGCTCAGCAACATTTCGAAGTTTTCCGCCAACGCATGCTCGAATATCCGGTGCGGATCGAGATGCTCAGCCGGTTTCGTTCGCAAGCCGAACAGAAGAAAGTCCTTCAATTACTGCGCGAAGGCGGCATCGACATCGTGATTGGCACGCACCGGCTCATCTCCGGAGACGTCATCTTCAAGGATCTCGGCCTGGTCGTGATTGATGAAGAACAGCGATTCGGTGTTCTGCACAAAGAAAAATTCAAAGAACTGTTCAAGCTCGTCGATGTGTTGACACTTTCGGCCACACCGATTCCGCGCACGCTTTATCTTTCATTGGTCGGCGTGAAAGACATGTCCACGATCGAGACTCCGCCGCCCAATCGTTTGCCGGTCGAAACGGTCGTGTCGGCGTATGATGAACGAATCATTCGCGCTGCGATCGATCGCGAACTGGAACGGCAGGGCCAGGTATTCTTTTTGCACAATCGCGTCGCGAGCATCGAGCGGGTGCGTGAGCGAATCATGCATCTTTCTCCGCAGGCCAGAGTCGAGATCGGCCACGGCCAAATGGACGCCGATGAACTGGAAGCGGTAATGGCGCGATTCATCGCCGGGAAAACAGACGTGCTCGTTTGCACGACCATCATCGAAAGCGGTCTCGATATTCCAAATGCAAATACGATCATCATCGATCGCGCGGATCAATTTGGCCTCGCCGATTTGTACCAATTGCGTGGGCGCGTTGGTCGGGCCGAGCACAAGGCGTACGCCTATTTGCTTCTGCCGCGAGAGATGATGACCATCGGAGCCGCGCGCAAGCGGATCAGCGCCATCAAGCAATACAGCTCGTTGGGCGCTGGTTTTCGAATCGCCATGCGCGACCTGGAGATTCGGGGCGCGGGCAGCATTCTCGGCACCGCGCAGAGCGGCCACATCATGACGGTCGGTTTCGATTTATACTGTCAGTTGCTCAAGCAGGCGGTGGCGCAACTGAAAGGACAAAAGCCGCGACTGCGGTTGGATGTGGACGTGCGCCTTGATTTTGTGGTGACAAACGAAGCCGAATTCATCTCCCCGCCGGCAAGAGATGACGGCTTTCCGGCGAACGCGGATCAGAAAACGCCTCTTCTTGAGCGCATTCCCGCGTTCATTCCGGTGGCTTATGTGAGCGACCCTGCCATGCGTATACGAGCGTACCGCGACATTGCCGAGATCACGTCGCGCGACCAATTCAAACGATTGCGCCGGGAGTGGCGTGATCGCTTTGGAGTATTCCCGCCTGCCGTTGACAATTTGTTCACGCTGGTCGAGATCAAACTTGCCGCGGCAGAATCAGCAGTGAGCCGTGTAGAAGTGCGCGAGCGAAAAGTGATGTTGACGCGGCATGGGGATTTTATACTTGTCGCGGGCAAATTCCCCCGTTTAGTTGCATCGAGAATCGATCAATACCTCCCGGAGATTGTCGAACTGATCAAGAAATTATGAGTAATTTGATGCGTCCGTATTTGATCGTTTTGTTGGCAGTCGGTGCATTCACTAACATTCCGACCTCTACAGTCACGGCTGCGGAACAGGAAGCCACGGTCGTGGTCGGCCATGCAGCCCTCGTTAATTGGGTAGTCATTAAAAAAACACAGGTT